>VGJL01000006.1 GCA_016867495.1 Candidatus Eisenbacteria bacterium
TGGATCTTCCCGGACTGGACCCAGTCCCAGGGGGAGGATCAGGAGACGCCGCGGCCGGGCGGGCTCGCCGACGTGTCGGCGGAGGCCGTAGTCGCGGGGGGCTCGGGTATCCAGTAGACCTCGAAGTTGCGGACCAGATCCAGTTGCCCGCGATTGCGGAGCGAGTCGCTCAAACAGGTGTTCTCGCCAAGGGTGACCGGGATGGTGATCCAATCCCCAGGGTAGTCCATCCCCTTGACCGCCTTGCCGCCGAAAGCTCCCCCGCAGTGCCCGACAACGATGGGAACGCCCCCCAGATCGCCCCATGCGGTGCAGTCCTCGGCTTCGATTCTGAACTCCGCGGTCGCCTGGTGCGGCAGGGCGAGCCCGAGGAGCGCGGCGAGCGCGATGGATGATAGGACCAATCCCTTGCCCATGACCCCTCCTGCGGGGGATTCTAACACCGCGCGGGAGGCGGCGCCATGGCAAGTCTCTTCCCTGCGATACGTCTCTTCCTCCTGACGAAGAACTCACGACGCCGCCCTTTCGATGCGGGCACGGATGCCGGAGGCGATCCCCGCGCCGGGCGGCGTCTCTTTGACGCCGACTTCCCGCGCGGATAAGATCCCCGGCAGGGCGGATGATGAGACACCCATGAGTGAGTCCTCTCCGGCGGCGGCTGTTCGCGGAGCGACTCGATCGGTCGCCTCCTTCGATCCCTGGATCCTCGGGATCCTGGTCGCGGGCCTCCTGATTCGACTGCCCTTCCTGCCGCACATCTACTACGAGCCGGACATCAGCTACTGGAAGAGCTGGCTCGCCTACTCGACGGCGAACGGAATCCACCAGGTCTACGCTCTCGAGCTGCCCGGCCAGACCTATCCGCCGCTGCTGCTCTATGTCCTCTGGCTCCTCGGGTCGCTCTATCTGCGATTGTGGCGGCCGGAGGACAGTCCGCTCCTGACCGCTATTGTCAAGATCCCCGCAGTCGTGGGGGATCTCGTCGTGGCCCTCCTGCTCTGTGTCTTCGCGCGTCATCTGTGGGCGCATCTTTCACCCGCGCGCCCTCTCGCCGCGGGAGGCCGCTTCTCGCCGCGGGTCGCGGCCGCCATCCTCGCCTTTCATCCGACGCTGATCTGGAACTCTTCCCTTTGGGGCCAGTTCGATGTCGTGATCGGCGGGATCGCCTGCGTCGCATGGTTCCTTCTGCTGTCAGGCTCCACCTGGCGGGCGGGCGCGCTTCTCGCTGCGGGAGTCCTGACGAAACCTCAGGGGCTGATCATTCTCCCAGCCGCGGCCGCGCTTCTCGCCGCGCGATCGGGAGCGATGGGGATCGTGAAGGCGATCCTCGCGGGGGCGAGCGTGTGCGCGATCGTCACGCTCCCCTTCGTGGTCAGCGGCCATGCCGGCAAGCTGGCGGGGATCTACGCCGGAGCGGGCGGGGTCTACCCGTACTTGAGCGTCAACGCCTACAACCCGTGGTGGATCTACATCGCGGCATTCGGCGGCGGGCGATCCTGCCTCGAGTTCCGGGACGACGCGCCGATCGCCGGATTCGTTGGCGCGCACCATGTGGGCCTCGTCCTCTTCATGGCCGCGACGGCGTGGATCGTCTGGCGGTCCTGGCTGCTCGGCCGCGGCGACGCGACGGGCTTCTCGTCGAGAGCCTGGCGGCTGCTCACACTGCAGTGGCTCGCCTTCTTCCTCCTGCCCACGCAGATCCACGAGCGCTATCTCTTCCCCGCCTTGATCAGCATGGCCCCGGTCGTTCTGCTGGAGCGGCGCTGGAGATGGGTCTATGGCCTGCTGTCCCTCGGGGTGCTTCTGAACTTGATGCTGATCGCTCCCGCCACACGAACCATTTTCGCGATCAGCCAGACTCTCTCCGGCCGCGGCATCCTGGCCGCGCTGGCCTTCACAGCGATCGCGGCCGCCCTGGCCCTCGCGGAGATCAGGGATGGAAGGAGCGCGGCAGGGAGCGCGAGGATTCGTCCGCGGCCATCCAGCGACGGCCCGCGGGGCTCCACCGCCCGCTCGGAGCCTTCCACTGCCCCCGCGCGGGGCTCCGCCGGCGACCCGCCGGTGGAGGGCGAGCGATGAGGAGGTTCGTCCTTCCCATCGGTCTCATCCTCCTGGCGCTCGTTCTCAGGCTGCCTGGACTGGATCGATGGCCGCCTCCCCTTCATCAGGACGAGGCGAGCAACATCGTCGACGCCTGGAGCCTTCTCGACGACGGGATGGACAGGGCCGGGCGCGTCTGGCCGGTCTTCCTGCAAGGGTTCGGAGAAGGGGACAACCGCACATCCCTCTACGCGATCCTCTCGATCCCCGGGATCGCCCTCTTCGGCCCCGGAGCGGTCGCGTCGCGCCTCCCCGCTGCGCTTTGCGGCGCGTGGACAGTCCTGGCGGTCTTCCTGTTCGTGCGGAGGATCAGAGGAACCCCGGCCGGAGCCTGCGCGGCAGTCCTGCTGGCCCTGAATCCCTGGCATCTCTATCTCTCGCGATTCGGGCATGAGGCGAGTCTCACTCCCTGCTTCCTCGTCACCGCGCTCTGGCTGATCGCCGAGGACGATTCGGCGCGGCATCCGCTGACGAAGCGCTCGTGCTTTCGCTGGGCCCTGGCGGGACTCGTGCTTGCGGCGGGGCTCTACAGCTATTCCTCGTTCCGGCTCTTTCTGCCCCTGCTCGCTGCCGGGACGCTGATCGCGCGGGCCGGTCCGCGAATCGGAAGGAGAGGGCTGATCATGGCGGCCGTCATCGCTCTGGGCGCGTTGCCGCTTCTGGTCGCTAGCCTCGCCCAACCGCTCCGGCTCTTCGCGAGGGTCTCGGTGGTCTCCGTTCTGGGGAACGTGGAACCGCTCGGAGCCGCGCTGCTGCTGATCGCCAAGCAGTACCTGGCGCACTTCTCGCCGGTCTTCCTCTTCATGCGAGGGGACGGCAATCCGCTCCAATCGCCCCCGGGTGGAGAACTCCTTTGGGCGGAGCTGCCCTGCATCGCCTTCGGTCTCGCGATCCTGTTGCGCAGGCGCGATCGGTGGGATCGCCTCCTGCTCGTCTGGCTGCTCCTATATCCCGCAGCCTCCGCCCCGGCGCTCGGCGACATGCCGGAGTATGTCCCTCACTCGCTGCGAGCCGCCGTCGGGCTGCCCGTCTTTCAGATCCTGGGAGGAATAGGGCTCGCGGCAGGCGTCGGAAGGATCGCGGGGTCGAAGCGGGCGGCGGCGCGCGGGATTGTCCCGCTCTATGGGACCGGTCTGCTCGCGAACTTCGTCCTTGTCGCGGTGGCCTTCACCGGCGGCTATGCCAGATCGGTCGCCCCGCGCTACCACGCGCTCCATCCCGCCGCGATGACATACCTCGCGGAGAACAGGAACCTCTACGACGCCGCCTTGACAAGCTGCTCCGACAACACGCAGGCCTACATCTACGCGATCCTCCACGGCCCAATCACGCCACGCGACTACCGGCTCGGCGGCAAGGAGATCGACGAGTCGTTCGCCTTCCATCTCGTGCGCCGCGTGGAGAACTTCTACTTCATCCATGACGCCGAGGATGTCCGGCGTTTCAACGCATCCGTCAGGGGACGGGTCTGGGTGCTCGCGCCCGTCATCGAGACGAGCGGCGGGCGGGTGGTGAAGACCTTCACCTATCCGGATGGGAGCCCGGGTCTCGAGATCCGCGAGTTCGTGATCACAGGGCAGCAGGGAAGGTAGACCGCTTTGACTGCAACTGAGACGCTCGCCTGGCGCATCCGCTCCGCCCGGTGTCGCGCCGCGGCCCGCTTCGCTCGCTGAGTGACAGGGCGCGAGCTGCGCGGGCCAGCAGCGCTCCACCGGGAGTGTGAGGGGACCCCGACCGGTTCCCGAAGCCCCGCGCCGCGAACGCGAACCTAGCGGGGCGGAGGGAACCGCCGGGGTCCGTCCTCTTCGTGGCCCGCTTCGTTCGCTACCTGATGTAGTACTCCGCGCGGCGGCGGATCTCCTCCGCCCTGGCCGAGGCTTCCTGCCTCAGCCGAGCGGCCAGCTCGCGATCGCCGGCGGCAGAGGCGAGCCCGGCCTTGCACTGCATCGTGTTGATGGCGATTCCCTGGCCCTCGCGCGGCGTGACCCCGAGGGACGGCATGCCAAGGATGCGATCGCACTCCCTCCTGGCCCGCGCCTGGAGAGAATCGCCCAGCGGCCTCGGCGTGGTGATGGCGATGAAGGTCATCTCCATCACGCCGGTCGTCGTGGGCCGCGCGCGAATGGAAGCGACCGCATGGTCGAAGGCCTCCTGGACCTCGCGCGCGGTGAGAGGTCCCTTCGTCTTCAGGGCGACGGCCGCGCTCACCTCGCGGATCGCCTCCTCCGGATAGACCGGGGATTCGATCTCCGAGGCCTTCTCTGCCCTGGCGAGAACGACGCACTTCTCATCGGCGTAGAGGGAGATCCACCCCTCGAGCTCCGGCAGGTAGTAGGCGATCGTCCCTTCGCGGCGATCGAGGAGGCAGTAGTCGATCTTGTAGTGGTCGAGGAACGCGCGAACGGCTCTCTCGTCCTTCGAGGCCGCCGCGTCCTCGAAGAGGGAGAGATTCCTGGAGACCGCGGCGGGGTAGGCCGCCTGCGCCCTTCCGTCCATGTAGATCCGGTAGCGCGCTTCGCCATTCTCGAACGGAATGCGATAGAGGAGATGGCCGCCCCAGGTCCAGTGGGTCAGGACGCGGCCGCGCGCCCCTCCGCTCACGAGGAAGTCACACGCTTCCTTCGGCTGCTCATCGGCGCGGACCAGCCTGGCCGCCCATCCGACCGATGCCGGCCAGAGGAAGTTCGGCAGGAACAGGCGCGGGATCATGTCGATCCCCGCGGCAGCGGCCGCGGCGAGCGCGCCCGACAGGACGAGCCAGGCGGGGGGATTCCTCCGCGGAAGCATGCCCTGCAACAGAGCGGCTGCGAGAGGCAGCACGCTCACCGCGAAGAGAGGGATGAAGCGCCTGCTTGTGAGCGACAGCGCCAGAGCGGCCGCCGCGATCGCGGCCACCGTCAGGAGAGGGATGACAGGGCCCGGCGCGCGCCCCCCCGGTGTCCGACTCCCGGGCGCACGGCGCGCCGTCCGGAGGCTCCCGCGCCCGCGGATCAGGGCACCGGCCACGATCACGGCGGACGCGGCGACGAGGATCCAGAAGGCGATCAGTCCCGCCGATCGAGGCTCGGTCCCTCCGAAGGGGGGGCGCCACTCAATGACCGTGCGCCAGTGCGCGGCGTCGGGTCCGGCCGTGACGAGATAGGGATGCTTCAGGTTCGTGAGCCCGTAGGGCGAGACGATCGCGGCAAGGAGCCCAAGGGCGGGCAAGAGGAACGGAGATGCCCAATACGCGCCGGGGCGCCTCCGAACGAGGCGCTCGATGGCCGCGACTCCTGCGGCGGCGGCCATCGCGACGACGCCGAATAGGAAGCCGCCGTGCAGGTTCGACCATAGGACGAGGAGCGCGACGGCGGGCCAGTACTTGCGCGCGGATCGATCGTGCAATCCAGCGAGCCACCGGATGAGCACCGCCGCCAGCAGGATCGTGTGCATGTTGGGTCGGATGTCGAAGAACGACTTCCCGATCAGGGCCATGGCGACGGCGGAGAGCGTGGAGAGGGCCATCGAGGCCCCCAGCCGGCGCGCCGTCGAGGCGGCGAGCCCGACGATGGCCATGCAGACGAGGATCTTCCAGATCCCGAGCCCCGTGAGCCCCGTCGCGCGGTGGAGCAGGGTGAAGAGGACGTGGCTCAGCCAGTTCTGGTTCACCCACATTCCCGGCGGAGAGTTGAAGGAGAACGGATCGATGCTGGTGACGCCATGCGAGAGGACATAGCGGCCGCAGCCGAGGGCGACCCAGAGGTCTCCCGAGCTTGTGCAGCGGGATGCGGACCAGATCCCGCCCACGAGAATCAGGAACAGGGAAGCCCACACGGCAAGCCGGTCTTCTCCGCCTTTGTCCATGCTCCGGTCCACTCGATCCCTCCGAGAGGAAGGAACCCGATCCGGGCCGTCGGGTCAAGCGCGCCGTCCCGGCCCGCTCCGCGCAGCCGCTTCGCGCGGCTTGACCCCGGCCCCTTCGTTACCTACCCTTACGGAAGTCAGTGCTCGTCGATGAGCCGGCTTCCGCGCAACCCGGCGCGGGTGGTGGTGGTGGCGGTCGGCGTGAACGGGAGCGCAGCCGACGGCGCCGGCGTGATGGGTCCGGGTGGAACAAGGGTTGTGGTCGACGACGGGAGTCGGGCCCGAGGGCCCGCTTCCAGAGATCTCGTTGCCGCGCATGCGGCCCCCTCTTCCTGATTCGTCTCCGCGAGGCGCCGGCCACCTCCCCGGGTGATGTCGTTCCGAAGTCGTCAAGGAGGCACTCCATGCCCAGCAGGCGTTCGCTCACGGTGGATGGGAACGAGGCGGTCGCGTCGGTCGCCCACAGGATCAACGAGGTCATCGCCATCTACCCGATCACTCCTTCTTCGCCCATGGGAGAGCTGTCCGACGAGTGGTCCGCGCACCGGAGGACCAACGTCTGGGGCACGGTTCCCGATGTCATGGAGATGCAATCGGAGGCGGGCGCGGCGGGGGCGGTGCACGGCGCCCTCCAGGCCGGCGCCCTGACGACCACATTCACCTCGGCGCAGGGGCTGCTCCTCATGATCCCGAATATGTACAAGATCGGGGGGGAGCTGACCGGATTCGCGATGCACGTCGCGGCCCGCACTCTCGCCACGCACGCGCTCTCGATCTTCGGGGATCACTCGGATGTCATGGCGTGCCGCCAGACAGGATTCGCCCTTCTCGCGTCGGGCTCGATCCAGGAGATCCACGACTTCGCCTGCATCGCGCAGGCGGCGAGCCTGAGGTCGCGGATTCCCTTCCTACACTTCTTCGATGGGTTCCGCTCCTCGCACGAGCTGTCGAAGATCGAGGAGCTCTCCGACGACGACCTTCGCGCCATGATCACCGATGATCTCGTGAAGAGCCACAGGGAGCGGGCGCTGACGCCCGATCGGCCCGTCATCCGGGGGACCGCCCAGAATCCCGACTCGTTCTTCCAGACGCGGGAGGCCTGCACCCCCTTCTTCAATGCCTGTCCCGGGTTCGTCCAGGCGGAGATGGACAGGTTCGCGAAGCTGACGGGGCGCTCCTACCGCCTCTTCGACTACGTCGGGCACCCCGACGCGGAGCGAGTGGTCATCCTCATGGCCTCTGGAGCGGAGACCGCCCACGAGACGGTCGATTGGATGCTCGCAAAGGGAGAGAAGGTCGGAATCGTCAAGGTCCGTCTCTACCGCCCCTTCGACATCAAGGCCTTCCTCGCGGCCCTGCCCAAGTCCGCGCGGGCGATCGCGGTCCTCGATCGGACCAAGGAGCCGGGCGCCATCGGCGACCCGCTTCACCTGGACGTCCTGGCCGCCCTGCGCGAGGCGCGCGACGGGGCCTGCACGCCGTTCGCGAAGGATCCGATCGTCGTCGGCGGGCGCTACGGACTCTCTTCGAAGGAGTTCACGCCGTCGATGGTGAAGGCGGTCTTCGACGAGCTTGCGAAGGAGAAGCCCAAGAACCACTTCACGGTCGGTATCGTCGATGACCTGTCCCACTCGTCAATCCCGTTCGATCCGGATTTCGACATCGAGAGGGACGCGGTCGTGCGGGCCGTCTTCTTTGGACTGGGCGCCGACGGAACGGTCGGCGCAAACAAGAACTCGATCAAGATCATCGGCGAGGAGACGCTCAACTTTGCCCAGGGATACTTCGTCTACGACTCGAAGAAGGCGGGCGCGGTCACGGTCTCGCACCTGAGGTTCGGCCCGCAGCCGATCCGCTCGACCTATCTCATCAAGCGCGCCAACTTCGTCGCCTGCCATCAGGCGATCTTCCTCGATCGCTACGAGATGCTCGACTACGCGGCGCCGGGAGCGGTGTTCCTGCTGAACGCCCCGTTCGGTCCGGACGAGGTCTGGGAGCAGCTCCCGCGCGAGACGCAAGAACTCATGATCGCGAAAAAGATCAAGTTCTACGTCATCGACGCGTACAAGGTCGCCAGGGAGACGGGCATGGGGAACAGGATCAACAGCGTCATGCAGACCTGCTTCTTCGCGATCTCGGGCGTGTTACCACGGGAAGAGGCGATCGCGAGGATCAAGGAGGCGATCGAGAAGACCTACGGCAAGAGGGGCATGGAAGTGGTCCGCCGCAACTTCGAGGCGGTCGACAGCACGCTCCAGAATCTGCACGAAGTCCACTACCCGAGCATGGCGACGGCGACGAGGACGCGGCCGCCTATCATGCCGCCCGAGGCGCCCGACTTCGTGAAGAATGTGAGCGCGGTTCTCTTCGCGAACAAGGGCGATGGCCTTCCCGTCAGCGTTTTCCCCGCGGATGGGACCTGGCCGACCGGGACGACCCAGTGGGAGAAGCGGAACCTCGCGCTCGACATCCCCGTCTGGGACCCGGCGATCTGCATCCAGTGCAACAAGTGCGCGCTCATCTGCCCGCACGCGGCCATACGCCCGAAGGTGTACGAGCCCGGCCTTCTGGCAAAGGCCCCCGCGGCCTTCAAGTCGACCGACTACCGAGGCGCCGAGTTCAAGGGGATGAAGTACACGATCCAGGTCGCTCCGGAGGACTGCACCGGGTGCACGCTCTGTGCGGTAGTCTGTCCCGCGAAGGACAAGGCCAACCCTCGGCACAAGGCGCTCGACATGGCGCCACAGATGCCGCTCCGCGTCCAGGAGCGGGGGAACTACGCCTTCTTCCTCGACCTGCCCGACATCGATCGGACGAAGGTCAAGGTCGACCACAAAGGATCGCAGTTCTTCCAGCCGCTCTTCGAGTACTCGGGGGCGTGCGCCGGCTGCGGCGAGACCCCCTACGTGAAGCTGCTGACGCAGCTCTTCGGAGACCGGGCGCTGATCGCCAACGCGACGGGCTGCTCCTCGATCTACGGGGGGAACCTTCCGACGACTCCCTACACCGTCAACAGGGATGGACGGGGACCGGCATGGGCGAACTCGCTCTTCGAGGACAACGGAGAGTTCGGCTTCGGCTTCCGCCTGGCCATCGACATGCACAACAAGCAGGCGCGCGAGATGGTGCAGGCGCTGGCGGGTCGGATCGGGGACACCCTGGTGAAGGGGATCCTTGAAGCCGACCAGAGCACCGAGGGGGGAATCGCGGAGCAACGCGAGAGGGTCGCCGCTCTGCGCCAGGCCCTGGCCAAGATCCAGGATCCGCAAGCGCGGCGGCTCGAGCTTCTGGCCGACTACCTCGTGAAGAAGAGCGTCTGGGCCGTCGGCGGGGATGGATGGGCTTACGACATCGGCTACGGCGGGCTCGATCACGTCTTCGCGATGAACCGCGATGTCAACATCCTGGTCCTCGACACGGAAGTCTACTCGAACACGGGCGGCCAGCAGTCGAAGGCGACCCCGCTGGGCGCCGCCGCGAAGTTCGCCGTCGCAGGGCGGTCGCTCCCCAAGAAAGACCTGGGGATGATGGCGATGTCCTACAACAGCGTCTACGTAGCCAGGGTGGCGATCGGAGCGAAGGACACGCAGACCGTCCAGGCGTTCCGCGATGCGGATGCCTATCCGGGGACGTCGCTCATCATCGCCTACTCCCCCTGCATCGCTCACGGCTACGACCTTTCCTTCGGACCGGAGCAGCAGAAGCTCGCCGTCGATTCGGGACTCTGGCCGCTCTACCGATTCGACCCGCGGCGCATCGAGGAGGGGAAGCCTCCCTTCGTCCTCGACTCGGGGCCGCCCAAGGCCAAGATCAAGAGCTTCGTGGAGAAGGAAACGCGCTTCAGGATGGTGGAGAAGCTCGATCCCAAGCGCTTCGCCCGTCTGATGGAGATGGCTCAGATGGAGGCGGCGCGCCACTTCGCACTCTACCAGCAGCTCGCCGGAATCAGCTATCCGGTGGGAGACGGCACAGACACGCCGGACAACGCCAGGCCACAGGAGTAGGAGGAAGGCGAATGGACCTCTCGACGAAGTACCTTGGACTGGACCTTGCGCACCCATTGATGCCCGGAGCCGCCCCGTTCGTGGCCGACCTCGACACTGTGCGGGAGCTGGAGGACGCCGGCGCGTCGGCCATCGTGATGAACTCGCTCTTCGAGGAGCAGATTGTGGCCGAGCAACTCGCTCAGCATCGGGCGGTCGACGCGCACGCCGAGTCGTTCGCCGAGGCGGCATCCTATTTTCCCAAGCCGATGGAGTACAGCCTGGGTCCGGAGGAGTACCTTGGGCAGCTCCGGAAGATCAAGGAGAGTGTCAAGGTTCCCGTCATTGCCTCTCTCAATGGAACGACGAAGGGCGGATGGCTCGACTATGCGCGCCTGATGCAAGAGGCGGGAGCGGACGCGCTCGAGTTGAACATCTACTACCTTGCGACCGATCCGAGCGAGACGAGCAGCCAGGTGGAGGATCGGGAGGTCGACATCGTCCGCGAGCTGAAAAAGAGCATACGGGTGCCGATCGCTGTCAAGCTCTCCCCCTTCTACTCGTCCCTGCCGAACTTCGCATCTAGAGTGGTCGGCGCGGGGGCCGATGGCCTGGTTCTCTTCAACCGGTTCTATCAGCCCGATATCAATGTGGAGGAGCTGGAGGTCGAGCGATCCCTCAACCTCTCCGACTCGAACGAGCTTCTAGTCCGGCTGCGGTGGCTCGCCATTCTCTCGGGAAACGTGAACGCCTCTCTCGCTGTGACCGGGGGAGTGCACACGACCTCGGACGCGATCAAGGCGATCATGACGGGGGCGGACGCGGTGCAGCTCGTGTCGTCCCTCTTCCTGAAGGGCATGGGGCATCTGAAGACGATGCGCGAGGGGCTGGAGAGGTGGCTCGAGGAGCACGAGTACGAGTCCCTGAGCCAGATGCGTGGGAGCATGAACCTCCTGCGCTGCCCCGATCCTGAGTCGTACGAGCGGGCGAACTACATGCACATACTGCAGTCCTGGAGGGCCGGGGACTAGGGCCCTTCGATCTCCCGCAACCAGGCAAGCGGTCTGGCTCGCCGCTTGCTCGGTGCGATCTCCGGCCACCTAACGCGGCGGAGGGCAGAACCAAGCTTCTCGATCAGGTGCGTCCTGCCGCCCGGACCCGGCACTACAGCCGCTCAACAGAGAAGGCTTACGTCGCCTGGACCAGACGGTACGTCCTCTTCCATCAGAAGCGCCACGCAGAACCAGGCCCTCGCCGCCCTTCTGTTCCTCTATGGGGATGTCCTGCACAAGGAACTCGACCGAATGGACGGAATCGTGCGCGCCAACAGGCCGGCCAGGCGGCCGGTCGCGCTGGCGAGGGAGGAGGTGGGAGCGCTTCTTGGAGAGTTGCACGGAATCAGCTGGATCATGGCCTCGTTGCTCTACTGATCCGGCCTGCGTCTGATGGAGTGTCTGCGCCTTCGCGTCAAGGACATCGATTTCAGACGGAATCAGATCACCGTGAGGGTCGGAAAGGGGGCCAAGGATCGGGTGACGATCTTGCCCTCGCGCGTGAAGGGCCCCCTTGCCGCACATCTTGGCAGGATCGAGGAACAGCACAGGGAGGATCTGGAGAAGGGCGGGGGCCGTCGCTACCACATCCACCCCTCCGTTCTGCAGCGGGCGGTGAAGGAGGCTGCCCGCAAGGCGGGGCTCACGCAGCCCGCTACTCCGCACACGCTCCGACATTCATTTGCACCCGCTTTCTTGGAAGGGGGTTACGACATCCGCACGATCCAGGAACTCCTCGGCCACCAGGACGTGGCGACCACGATGATCTACACGCACGTCCTCAACCGCGGAGGAAGAGGGGTGTTGAGTCCGCTGGACTCGGGCGTATGATGAGTGCGCCCTGGAGATGTGCCGGCGTGGCATTGAACGCCAGGGGACCGGCCAGATCTCGACCCGACCCGCCCCGGCCGGTTACCAGGCGACAGGCGGGAGATCGCCGTGATCCTTGCAGCGGCCATCCGACTATCTCGCACCATTCCGCGGCATATCCTCGTGCAGACGCGGCGGCATGGCGCCGTTCTGGTTATGCGGGTGCGAGTTGGAGGACGGGTCCCCCGGCCAGTCCTTCGCTACCTCGCACTCCCCCGCAGCCGATGAGGGCGATCCGATGAAGAGAATCGGCGTTAGGCGTAAGAAGGGCCAAGGAGGAGTGAGACTTCTATCTAAAGCTGGAGCCACGCTGTTCCTGCTTCTTGGTTTGACTGGGCTCAACCAGGGATGGCACTTCGAGGGATGGTTTACAGGAGGCCAGGTTGTTCCACCCTCGGAGTCGACTGGGCACGGTTAGGTCTTCGCGGTTTTTCTGGGTGGCGGATACTGTAGTGATTCCCTGTACGTCGACGGACAAAGTTGGGATCTCGTCGGGATTGGCCAAAGGGCCGAGATTCGCTTAGGCGTGGAGGGCGAGAACGGGCCACTTCTCGGGAGTATCACGGGGGGGTAGCGACTTGTCGCACGATCGGCGCTATTTCTTCGTGGGGAATGTGCCTTTTGACACCACGTATTGCGAGGAGATCAAAGATGGTGAGGTCTACGTTCTCATCTGTACAGATGCGTATCCGGAAGGTGAGCTTCGCGCTCAGCTCATTCTTGTCGGTTCGCCGTCGGTATCGGTCACGTGGGGACATGTCCGTCACATCTATAGATGAGTGGAAGCGCCTAACATTGGAGCAGCCGGCGGTCCCGTCCCGCTCTTGGCAAAGATGCTCCCGGATGACACGACGGGCCCGGGTAGGCCAAGAGCGGTCCAGTTCGCTGCTGCTCAACGCGGGCGTTAGATACTCCAGTTCGCGACACCGTTTTCATCACGCCTATTGGGCTGTCATTGTCTTTGTAGGTTTCCAGGTGTCGGGTTGTTTGACTTTCTCCTCTCTTCAGTCTGCACGAATCGTGGAGCGAGGTTTCCCGACGACCACGATTGGACTGGGACGTAACAACTTCCTCGAACACGGTCAGAAGCAACCCGGATGGACGGTCTTGGATCTCAGGTCGAGGCTCGGCGTCAGCAGAAGAAGCGACGCTGCCTTACGCGTCGCGGCCACCAGACGGGACGAGGATGGCTGGGTCGGCTTCATAGTCGGGGGTGACATTCGGGCCTCCATTTGGGCGAACCACCTGGTTGCAACGCTGCCAGCACAGGTTCTTGCGGGCGACTTCGAGTTCAACACCTTCCAGCTTCTCCCCGGTCTGGTAGCGACTGTGCCGATGACGCAGAACGTCGATCTCAATGCGTCGGGCAGCTACTATCTGCTCGCGCATGATTTCTATGCTCCGATGTACTCCTACAGCCTGGGTCTCGGTATCTCGCCAACCGACGGCACATGGCAGCTTCGGCCCGAACTCGCCTGGCTTCAGGCTGGGGATCCTCGGGAGAGCTACAGGCAATTGGGGCTTGCTGTTGAGTTCCGGCGGGGGAAGGCGCGGTGATTGCATCTAACAGCGGGCTGAAGCGGACGGTCGCTGTCGTCACGCCGCTGGCGGTCGCCAACGGCGCGCCAACCCGGCCCTTCGGGCCTGCCGCGCCTGCCGCTTACCCCGGCGTTATGACTTCAGAAGTAGGTCTCAAGGTGATGATGGGGTTGTCGGCGACTACCGCGGCGAGCGGTCAGGAGGCAACATAGACATGTCGGTCTCTCGGGCCATCGTTCCGGCGGGCCCCATCACGCAGAGGATTCTGCTGGTTCGAGGCGAGCGCGTGATCATGGATGCGGACTTGG
Source organism: Candidatus Eisenbacteria bacterium (assembly GCA_016867495.1). Taxonomy (NCBI): domain Bacteria; phylum Candidatus Eiseniibacteriota; species Candidatus Eiseniibacteriota bacterium. Next base: position 13,696 of record VGJL01000006.1, read on the forward strand.
CTCACGTCTACGGCGTGCCAACCAAGCGGCTCAACGAACAGGTCCGACGAAACGGTGCCCGGTTCCCGGTCGACTTCATGTTCCGGCTGACCGCGGCCGAGAAGGCCGAGGTGGTCGCAAATTGCGGCCACCTCTCTAACCTTCGGTTTTCCAAGGCATTGCCGTTGGCATTCACTGAGCACGGCGCCATCATGGCCGCAAGTGTGCTCAACTCTCCCCGGGCGGTCGAACTCAGCGTATTCGTGGTTCGGGCCTTCGTTGCAATCCGGCGCGCGATTGCCGCCAACAAGACTCTCTCCCTCAAGATCGCTCAGCTCGAGCGGCGTCTGACAGACCATGACGAGCAGATCCTTGTTTTGGTGCGGGCCATCAAGGAGCTGGCGGCTCCGCCTCCTGCGTCGCCGAAGCGAAAGATCGGGTTCAGGCCATGAGGCTGAGTCATAGCCACCGGTTCCACCAGCCAAACGCTGTCGTCACGCCGCTGGTGGTGGCCAACGGCGCGCCAACCCGGCCCTTCGCGCCGGCCGCGCCTGCCGCTTACCCCGGCGTTATGGGTACTGAGCCAGAGCTTGACCTTTGAGGGCATTGTAGGTACGGTGTAGGTACGCTGCCACTTCGGTTCGAGTGGGACGAGGCCAAGGATCTCGCCAGCCAGCGGAAGCACGGTATCGCTTTCGCTCAGGCCGCAACTGTCTTCTACGACGAGCACGGCCTGCTCCTGGCGGATCTGGACCACTCCGGTGGTGAGGATCGCTTCGTCCTGCTCGGGCTGAGCGCGGAGCTGCACACGCGTCGTGTGCCACTGCTACCAGGGCGGTGATGTCATCCGGATCATCTCTGCTCGCAGGGTGACCCGGCGCGAGCGAGCGACCTACAGCAGGAGGTGGGGACTATGAGGAAGGAGTATGGCTTTTCCAAGGCGGTGCGGAATCCGTACGCTGCGCGGCTGAAGCGGCAGGTAACAATCCGTCTGGATGCAGGCACCATTCAGTACTTCAAGCGCCTAGCGGCTGAGACCGGCATCGCGTACCAGACGCTCATTAACCTCTATCTGCGCGAGTGCGCGGCGACTGGGAAGAGGCCTTCGCTCCGGTGGCAGGCGGTGAGTTGAGTGATCCGGCTGTGGCTCGGCAACAACCATCGGATGCACCAGGTTTACTCGGCCAGAGAATCTGGCGCTCTTGCATCTCCTCTCCAGTCCATGTGCGCCAGTGACTCGAAGGCGCATGTTCTCTCCCTTCAGGCAGCGGATACGTTCGGGACCTGTGCGGTGAACGCATACTGGCTCAAGCAGGTTCGCGGGTACGTATCGCTCTGTCCAAGTGATGCCGCCAGCGCTCTCCTCCGCCGTCTCGTCCACTTCTTCCGGCCTTGGCCGAACCGGGCAACAACTGGGCCACTGGCCTTCTGGCTAGCCCCGCTATGGGTTGCGCCGGTGATGGGGTTTGCTCTCCGGTCGTTGTCTGCATACCCACAGGCCCGCGATCCTCTACTTGTGTTGCCCGTTCTACTTGGGCTTTTCGGTTGCCTCCCGTACACTTTCCACATGCGATTCCGCTCTCCCTTCTTCGGCGGCTACTTGGCCGTGATGGCGGCACCTTCCATTCTGATGTTTGGTCACAAGCTCCGACGGGCTCGCCTCACTGTCTGGCCAGCAACTGAACCGCAAAGCCTCGAGTCAGGTAGAAGTCACCCTAACCGACGCTTGCACCCGACTCGCTGGTCCATCACGGCCCTGGCAGAGAAACATGGAGGCCAGGGCCAACACGTCGATAGCGTCATCGGCGAGATCCAGCGCGCGGCCGGAGGCACGCTAGCGAGGACGGGCACCCGCAACAGGGTGGCGAAGCGGCCGCGTCTGCGCCGCATGGCTCATCCCTGGCGTTCGGTAGAGAGAATGGGATGAACATCCGTCGCGCGACACCGGACGATGCGGAGCCTCTTGCCAAGCTACACATCGATTCGTGGCGTGCCGCGTACCGTGGCCTTGTTCCCGATGGCCATCTCGACAGCCTCGACTACAGGCTGCGTGCGCAGCGCTTCCGGGACTCGCTTGCACAGAATGCAGAGGAAAGCTATCTTGCGGAACAGAACGGAGAGATCCTTGGGTTTGTTACACTCGGTGCCTGTCGCGATGCCGATGTAGACCAGGATACGAGCGGTGAGATCTGGGGCATCTATCTTGCCCCAGGGCATTGGCGGAAGGGGATAGGCACTTCCCTCTGTCGTTATGCGGAACGCCTGCTGAGGACGCGTGGGTATCGGTCTGCACTGCTCTGGGCATTTGCCGAGAACCCGCAGGCAAGGCGGTTCTACGAAGCAATGGGGTTCAAGGCGGATGGCGCGACACGGACACTCAATCCCGGTGCGGCCCTGAAAGCCGTTCGCTATCGGAGAGAACTGGGAAAGCCCAAATAGCGCCTTGCGGCCGACAACGACGAGGCCGCGGCTGAAGGCTGACATTCATGGGAGCAGGGGCAGTGCAAGGATACATGCGGGAGGATTAGAACTGCCGGGAGGCGCAGACGGCAACAGGGGAGCCGGCGCAGAGGTGAGCGCCTGCCGCGGCCAGTACATGTGTCAGATACGGTCACCGTCAGGCACGTGTGGATACGCAGGATGATCGGAGGTGGGTATGAAGAGGTTCTTTGAGTCGGGTGGCGCCTTCATGCTGGTTGCCCTGCTTTGCATCGCGGCAGGTCTCATTTCCGGTAGCCGGGGTGCGGGAGCTGCGGGAGCGCTCCTCCTGATCATGGCGATAGCCATGAGAGCGAGGAGTAGCAAGAAGCGGCTAGCCACACCTGAGTCTGAGAGGAAGAACGACGCTACTTAGGATGCAGTTGAGCTGTTTGCAGGCAGCCCTTGCGTTTCCTCCAAAGCCCATTCCGAGGCATCGGTGGGCTCTTGGAGCAGTCCTGGTTGGCGACGGAGTCGGCACTGTGAGGATGACTTGACACGAAAGCAGAGCGATATCGTCCGAGCTGGCTACGACAGGCTATCCGAAGCCTACCGGCCTGATGCGACTCCTGACGAGTACGGGGAGGCTGCAGGATGTTGGCTTGCGTGTGCACTGGAAGAGGTTCGTACCGGAGGGAAACAGCGGCCACACGCTCGTGCTCGCGCAGAAGCCACCAGTGTGCCAACCGGGTATCTGAGCAGGCGGCTGTGTGCGAGCGCTTCACGGTAGTTGACCAGCGGGTGGTGCAGGTGGCCGGGAGCGAGGGGTGAAAGATGCCGGCGCACTGTGCAATACGCCGCGCCACTGAAACCGACCTTCCTGCCTGCGAGCGCATTCTGCGTGCTTTGCCTGAGTGGTTTGGCATTGAGGCAGCGATCGTCAACTACGTTGCCGAGATTCCCGTGATGGAGACCTACGTTGCTGAGTGCGCCGGCATGAATGTGGGCTTCATCACGCTCAAGGCGACCTCGGCGGCCGCCATCGAGATTCATATCATGGCGATTGCCCAGGATCATCACCGTCGGGGGATTGGGCGGGCTCTCGTGGAGCATTCCGAGCGAATCGTTCGCGCCCGGCAGATTCCGTTTCTCCATGTGAAGACCCTGGGACCCTCAAGAACTTGGGAGCCTTACGAGCGGACCCGGGCATTCTATGGAGCCATGGGTTTCAGACCCCTCGAAGAGAACACCCTTTGGGGTGAAGCGAACCCTTGTCTGATGCTCGTCAAGTACATAGGCTGAGAATCAGACGAGACCGTCCGACGCCGAAGTGCACTGCTGAGGAGAGGCTCGAGAGCTGGGTGATGAAGCGCAAGGCGACCTGGAAGCCTCCGCCACCGATACAGCCTGTCACTGAGGAGTATCTCGGCTCTGTCACAATCGGCGAGCGCGAGCCTCTGAACGACCAGATCCGGCTGCTTCCATACGATCCCAACTGGCCATCGCTGTTCTCCATGGCTGCTGAGCGAGTCGCTGCCGCTCTTTCCGAGAGCGCACTTCTGATCGAGCACGTCGGATCGACTGCCGTCCCGGGTCTCTCGGCCAAGCCCATCGTGGACATGATTCTCGCTGTTGCGGACTCACGTGACGAGGCGTCCTACATGCCTCCACTCGAAGCTCAGGGGTTCGTGCTCCGCGTACGCGAGCCCGATTGGCATGAACACCGTCTCTTGGTCCTCGAGTCGGAAGCGGTGGGTTGGCACCTCCACGTGTTCTCCGCCGGGTGTGAGGAGATCGCCCGCATGGTTGCGTTCCGGGATCGGTTGCGCACGGATGATGGCGACCGGTCACTATACGCGGAAACCAAGAAGAGACTCGCGACTCGCACCTGGGTGCACGTTCAGAACTACGCCGATGCGAAGTCTGACATCATTCGCCAGATCCTGGAACGCGCTCACAAGGATGCCGCGCAACGCCGGTAGATAGGAGTCGGTCGTATTCACGACGCTGTAGTCCGCCGCTGAACCAGAGCACTTGGCCGGACAGGGCGCATGAGGTGGATTGAATGAGGAGCGACGAGTTTCGCGATCTTCTCAGCGAACTGGCGGAGGCATGGCGGGACAAGCGGTATGTCGACGCCGTCAAGCTGTTCACGCCTGACGTGCGGTACATTGATCCGATTCGCTATTCGCTGAGCGGTAGCGAAGCGCTACTAGCCTTCTTTCAGAGCGACGAGGGCTACCCTCAAGTCACGACCTGGCACCACATCTTGTTCGACGAAGCCGCGCAGATAGGCGCGGCCGAGTACTCGTTTCGCGGTACGCACCTCTATCATGGCGTGGTCTTGGTCACCCTTGAGCGTGACCGGATCGCGTGTTGGCGGGAGTACCAGCACGTCTCAGATCGGGATTGGGGCTTGTTCTTCCGGGGCGCCTAGGAGTAGCCGTTGGCCACGGCAGGCGTTCGGCGGCTTCGATGGGGCCAGCCGGCGCTGTTTGAGGAGGCATGACATGATGAAGAGGATCGTCCTTCTGGTCGGCTTGCTGTGCATGGTGCTTGCCATGGGGTGTCCCTACTCATCCAAGGCGCCGTTGGCAGATCCGAGCGGCAAGGTGCTCGACGATCGGCTCATCGGGGAATGGGCCGTCGTTGATGTTGACGGTGACTCGATGCGAATTACTCTGCTCCCCTTCAACGAAGGGGAGTACTATGCCGAGCTGCGTGAGAACGGAGGGAATCCATCGCGGTACCGGGTTTTCGGCTTCGGCATCGGGAGCGCGCGACTTCTGCACGTCAACGAGATCTCGGAAGGCAGGGAGCCCCCGGAGTACTCATTCGCGCGATACACGTTTTCGGGGAACTCCGAGCTGGAAGTGACATTCGTTGGCGACAAGGTCGTTCCCGAGGCCCTGGCGACGGATCCGCAAGCCCTCCTGTCGTTTCTCGAGAAGCATCTGGAGGATTCAGCGCTTGACGATGAAGAGACTAGGCTGGTCATGCGTCGAGTCGAGTAGAGGATGGAGATGGCGGCGTTCGGCCACCAGGAGGGGAGCTGAGACATGTCGCCAGGACTGGCTGCCGCTGATCGCAAGCGCGGGCGCCAGCCGCGACTGACATGCGTTCGTACGGAGATCCGGATGGATGGAGACTCAGATGACGAATCGTAGCCTGTGCGTCAGGAGCGGAGAGGCCGGGATTGCCTGTGGCATATGCTATCTATCGGCCATCTTGATCCCGTGGCCAGATAACCAGGTGGGAACATCCATCGGACTCGTCATCGTCAGCGCCTTTCCGATCCTCGGCATCGTGTTCGGTTACGGCATCTATTGCGCGCTGGCGGCGGAACACGACGGCGTCGCGAACCGACTGGCGTTCGTCTTCGCGGTTGCGGCATTCGCCACGCTCTTGAGCATGCTCATGGCCCAGATGGCGGTTAGCGCCGGAGCTCGCGAGATGACGAAGGGTCTCGATGACGAGACGGGTAAGGCCCTGCGCCGGGCGCTGCGACTGATCGACTTGGGTCTCGATGTCGCATGGGACTTCCTGATGGCCACCGCGATGATCTTCTGGGGTGTTGCCATGCGTGGCCGAAGAGCCTTTGGGCCTTGGTGGGGCATCCCCATGGTTGTCTTGGGCGTCGCCTTGATGGGGCTGAACGCCGCGACGTTCCCCTGGCCTCCCGGCAGCCATGGCTCATTCGACCTTGGGCCGCTGGCTGCGGTGTTCCTTATGGCCCTCGCGGTCCGCCTCATCTTCCTTGGGAGGCGGACCGCCGCTTGAGTCTGCCTTGGATTGGGGAGTGACGCCGTGATCATTCGCTCTAAACGTGATGCCTTCGGGCATGCCCTCATGGACCATCTCCGAGGCGAGCCGGTTCCCATCGTGGTAGAGAGAGACGATGGCTACGTCGACGTCGACGACACGCGGTGCTACTTCGCCCCCTACAAGAGCTGGCCTATCCACCAGCGACGGGCCTTGCGGTATGCAAGGGGGCGGGTCCTCGATGTCGGGTGTGGCGCCGGGCGTCACGCGCTGCACCTCCAGGGGCGGGGCCTCAGCGTCATGGGCATCGATAGCTCTCCTCTGGCCGTCAGCGTCTGTCGTAAGAGGGGGCTTAGGCAAGTCCGCGCTCTGGCCGCGGAGGAAGTCCCGCGTTTCCGCCAACCGTTCGATACGATCCTGATGCTGGGCAACAACCTCGGCCTCTTCGGCAACCGCGCCAAGGGAAGGCGCCTCCTCGCGCGCTTCTCACACATCACGACTGACGGGGCGCGAATCATAGCGGAGACGCTGGATCCCTACCGTGCCGGGAATCCCGTTCACATCAAGTACCATCAACTGAATCGTCAGAGAGGACGGATGCCGGGGCAGATCAGGATCCGACTGCGGTACCAGCTCTACATAGGCGCATGGTTTGACTACCTGTTCGTGTCCCGAGAGGAACTGGACGCCATTGTCGAGGGCACCCGCTGGCACGTGGTTCAGATCCTGGATTCCCAGGATTCGCGCTATGTTGCTGTTCTGGAGAAGAGCAGCTGACAGGCGGCAGGGAAGAGCATGATCACGACGGCTCGGACGAGAGCCTGTAAGTGGGGGCACAGCATGAGAGGGCGCAATGTCGACTTAGGTGACCATCCAGCGCGCAGCCGTGGCAGACGCCTGCAGCGTTGCCCGGCATCGGGCGGCGATGTTTCTCGAGATGGGGGCTATGATCTCGTCGGCCATCCCTGCGTTCCTGGTGGCGTCGGAGGCTTACCTCAGGGAGGCGATCGCTGGAGACGAGTATCTGGGATGGCTCGGGTTCCCGGTGGAGACGCCCGATCATGCTGTCGCCGGGGCAGGGGTTCAGCTTCGGCGGGGGCTGCCCTTCCCACGGTGCCATCCAGACGGACACTGTGACATAGCGGAAGGGCGTGAGGCGATTGTGCTCAATGTCTACACCGAGCCCGCCTTCCGACGCCGGGGCCTCGCGCGTCGCCTCGCGACGAACGAGATGCGTTACGCGGAGGAGCTCGCTGGCTGGCGCTTCCCCAGGGACGCGGGCAGCGGGTGACCGCAGGCGTTGAGCAGCGCAATCGCGACTCGCCAGGCAGGGGTAAAGGCGTGGAGAATCATCGAACCTACGGCTCACCGCCGTACACCGTCGCTGTGGTCCATGGCGGTCCAGGCGCCGCGGGTGAGATGGCCCCAGTCGCGCGCGAGCTGGCCCGCGAGCGGGGCGTCGTGGAGCCGCTCCAAGCGGCCACCTCCTTGGAAGGGCAGGTGGAGGAGTTGCGCGCGACCGTGGAGTCCTTCGCGGCGCCACGGGTTGTGATGCTCGGATACTCGTGGGGGGCCTGGCTGAGCTACATCTTCGCGGCGCGGTACCCCGCACTCATCCGTAAACTGCTCCTCGTCGCGAGCGGTCCCTTCGACGAGCGCTATGTGACGCAGCTCCGTGAGACCCGACTGAGTAGGCTAACCGACGAGGACCGCGCCGAGTGGGGTGCCATCAACGCCGCCCTAGGCACCCCCGCCGCCACGGACGCAGATACCCTTCTGGCGCGCCTTGGCGCCTTGGCCTTCATGACCGACACCTATGATCCGCTTGTGACCGGAGATGAAGCTGCGGAGGCGACCAGCCCATCCGGCGCGGTCTTCCAGGGAGTGTGGCCAACGGCCGCGGCGTGGCGCCGAGACGGCACCCTGCTGGCGCTCGGCGCGCACATCCAGTGCCCCGTCGTGGCCTTCCATGGCGATTACGATCCGCATCCGGCGGAAGGCGTCCGGGAGCCTCTGTCCGCGTTGTTGAGGGACTTCCGTTTCGTGCTGCTGCGACACTGTGGGCATACTCCCTGGCGCGAGCGACAGGCGCGTGATGCCTTTTTCCATGCCGTGAGGCGAGAACTGGAGTGAGCGCCGGCGCCCCCGTCCTGGAGGTGCTGTATCATCGTCCCATGCGTGGCGCGGGTCGGCCAGTCGGAGTGGCGCCACTCATCAGTGTATGCCGAGGGCAACCGGTCGTGGAGGACATCTGAAATGAGCCATGCGCGAATTGAAGGACTGTCCGCTTCCTTGCGGGGCTCGGACCTGGATGCCGTGATCCTGAATCCCGGTCCGACATTGACCTATCTGACCGGGCTTCGCTTCCACTTGATGGAAAGGCCGGTTGTTCTGTTCCTTGTTCCCGGAAGGGACCCTGTGATCGTGCTGCCCGAACTGGAACTGCCGAAGCTCGATCACTTGGCCTTCAGGATGCAGGCAATGGCCTTCGGCGAGACGCCAAAGGCATGGGGGGATGCCTTCCGCAAGGCAGTGCAGATGCTGGGACTGGATGGGAAGCGCATAGGCGTGGAGCCGCGCCAACTGCGCCTGCTGGAGTTCGGTTACGTCAAGGCCGGCGCGCCCGAGGCGGAGTTCCCGGACGCAAGCCGCGTTCTTTCAGCGTCGAGATTGAAGAAGGATCAATCCGAGGTCGAGTTGATGCGCCGTGCCGTGCGCATCGCGCAGAACGCGCTCGAGGCCGCCATCCCGTTGATCAAGATCGGCATGACCGAGCGCGATCTGGCTTCCGAACTGGTAATGCAATTGCTGAAGAACGGCTCCGACCCGGAGTTCCCCTTTGCGCCCATCGTGTCCTCCGGGCCCCACTCCGCCGACCCGCACGCTTCTCCCACCGACCGCAAACTGGCGGTGGGCGACATATTGCTGGTGGACTGGGGCGCGGCATATGGCGGCTACATGTCGGACCTGACCCGCACCTTTGCCATCGGAGAAGTGAGCGCCGAGTTTCAGAAGATCCACAGGATCGTGCAGGAGGCCAACGCCGCGGGACGCGCCGCGGGAAGGCCGGGCATTCCCTGCGCAGAAGTGGACAAGGCCGCGCGCGGCGTGATCGCGTCATCGGGATACGGGGAGTTCTTCACGCACCGCACCGGCCATGGCATCGGCATGGAGGCGCACGAGGAACCATACATGCACGGCGACAACCTGCAGCTGCTTGAACCCGGCATGGTCTACACCGTGGAGCCGGGCATCTACCTGACGGGCAAGAACGGTGTACGCATAGAAGATGACGTCGTAGTCACTGCGAGCGGCGCCGAATGCCTGAGCGACATGCCGCGCGAGATCCGCATGGTTGGATAGCGGCCTTCGTGCTCGGCGTACCCCTCTTGATGTCGGCGGCCTGCGTGGACCTCACGCTTGTCACAGTTCTCGAACGCGGATAGACTGATGCGCCTCGGGTACTCGTCTTGCCCAGGATGGAGTTGCGATCGACATGATCTACATGTGGACAGGATTCCTCGCATTCGTCCTTCTGATGCTGGCTCTAGACCTGGGAGTCTTCCATCGCAAGGCCCATGTTGTGACTGTGAAGGAAGCGGTCGCTTGGTCCGCGGTATGGATCGCCTTGGGATTGGCATTCGCCGTATTCGTCTACTTTGCCTATGAGGGTCGATGGTTCGGCCTTGGGGCCGTAGCGGATGCGGTCGATGGTTTGCGGAATGACGGATCGGCGGCAGCCGAAAAGTACCTGACCGGCTATGTCGTGGAGAAGTCCCTCAGCGTCGACAACATCTTCGTGATCGCCATGATCTTCGGCTTCTTCGCGGTGCCGTCGCTCTACCAGCACCGCGTGCTGTTTTGGGGCATCCTCGGCGCGCTGCTCATGCGGGGCGCGATGATCGCCCTCGGTACGAAGCTGATCGCTGAGTTTCACTGGGTCCTGTATCTCTTTGCCGCCTTTCTCATTGCAACCGGCATCAAGATGTTGTTCCTCAAGACGGATCACATCGATCCAAACAAGAATGTGGTGGTCCGGCTGACGCGCCGCTTGTTTCCGGTGACAGCCAGGTTTCATGGGCAGCACTTCGTGGTCCGCGCCGGTGCGCCCGCATCATATGAGGCCGAGACTCCCGGGGCGTCGGCGGCGCCGGACGAGGTCGTCGAGGCGGCTCGACCCGGGGCATTGCTCCTCACCCCCTTGGCTCTCGCTCTCGTCATGATCGAATCAGCGGATCTCATCTTTGCGGTAGACTCAATCCCGGCCATCTTCGCCATTACGAGCGACCCATTCCTGGTCTTCACCAGCAACGTGTTTGCGATTCTAGGTCTCCGGTCGTTGTACTTCGCCTTGGCTGGGATGGTGCAGAAGTTCCGATACTTAAAGGTCGCGCTCGCGGTGGTCCTGCTCGTGATCGGAGTGAAGATGTTGCTTGCCGAATGGCTCAAGCTGGCGCTCGGAAAGCATTTCAACTTGTACCTGCTGGCCGTTGTCCTCGCGATTCTGGCAGCCGGCGTAGGAGCGTCTATGATGGCCGCGCGCCCTCGAGGTCACCGGCAGTGAATCGGCGTGAGTCGGGATGCGCGAATGAGCGCATCCATCTTCGACCAACCGCATCGGATGACCTGGATGATCTGAGGCGTCTTTGGAACGACGGTCGCGTCATGAAGTGGGTCGGGTCTCCTGACGGCCTTGGCTATGATTCGGACGCGATGGCCCGGTGGCTCGAACGTCTCCAGGCGAGTCCCAATCGTCAGCACTTCGTAGTGATCAGTTCTGAGGCAGGGTTCTGCGGGGAAGCATACTACGCAGTGGATCCCATGCATCGTCGAGCGGGACTCGACATCAAGATTCGCCCCGAGGCCCAAGGGAGAGGAGTGGCCTCAACAGCGCTCGCGGCCCTTATCGATCGCGTGTTTTCTTCAACTGCCGAAGTCGAGTCCGTCTGGACCGAGCCCTCTGAGGTGAACGTAGCCGCGCGCAAGCTCTACTGGCGTTGCGGACTACTGATCAATAGCGAGAAGTACAAGAACTTCAAGGATTCGAAGGGCAAGTCGGCTCTACCCTATCTCTTGGTCTTCGAGACAGGAGGACAGTAGATTGTGGTGCCCCGATCCGCGCGCGGCTGACGGCCGCTGCGCTTTTGGCGTCGGCGCTGCGGGCCCTGATCCCATTCCTGCAGGCGGACAAGGAGATCCTCAAACTGATGTTCCGGGATCCCAGCATCGCCGGTTGAATGAGCTACTCCGTGGCATCGCAGTCGCGGCGGTCGTCGCTCTGGGCGGGCTGTACTTGGGCAGCCGGGTGAAGTTGCCGCAAGGCGGCTTTGTGCCCGGCTCGTTCGTCACGCATACCTTCATGCTGGTGGCCTCGCTCGTGATCATCCGCTTCTGGAGGGGGAAGCGCCTCGCCGACTTCGGGTTCACCTGGGGGAGGGATCGGCTCCGGCCGAGCATCTTGCTCTGGGGTCTGCCGACAGCCGTGCTCTCGCTCATGTCGGCCCTCGCTCCAAGGCTTGGCGAGGCCGAGGGCGCCCTCGCCCACCGGTCTCTGCTTCAACTCGTCCTCTTCGTCTGGGTCTACGCGAGCGTCTGCGAGGAAGTACTGACTCGCGGGCTACTGCAGTCATTGATAGGGGGCTGGGGCGTCGCGATTGGATCCTCGGCCAGGTTCAGTGTGACGGTTGTCGTGAGCGGTCTGTTCTTCGGAGCCATGCATCTGGTGCTCATCGATTCGATGGGGCTCTTCGCATTGGTTCCGATCGTGCTCGCGACGTTGCTCGGGTTCCTTGCCGCTCACTACCGGGAAACTACCGGGAGCCTCATACCAGCGATCATCGTCCACGCGCTCTTCAACGTCGGCGGCATGCTCCCTGGATGGATACTTCGCTGGTTGGGTGTGCAATGAGCTGGGCGGGGATGCTCACAGGCGCCTGAGACGCCAAGGAGTCGTTCATGAGCCAAGCCGGCGGATACGAGACGTATGCCTTTATCGCGACGCTCTACGACCATGTCGTCCCGTATCGCAATCGCCCCGACGTGGACTTCTTCGTGGAAGAAGCTCTACAGGCGGAAGGTCCGGTCTTGGAGATCGGTTCCGGGACAGGGAGGGTGCTGATTCCCACTGCGAGGGCTGGCGTCGACATCGTTGGCCTGGACTTGTCATCGCACATGCTTGATGTGTGTCGCCATCGGCTTCTCAGTGAGCCTGAGGATGTTCAGGCAAGAGTTCAGTTGGTGCAGGCGGACATGCGGGGCTTTGCGCTCTCGAAGGCATTCTCGCTGGTGACGACTCCGTTTCGGTCGTTTCAGCACCTGACAACCGTGGATGACCAGTTGGCTTGTCTGGCCTGCATTCATCGTCATCTGGTCAAAGGAGGCAAGCTGATTCTGGACCTCTTCAATCCTTCCCTCGCGGCTCTGACGAGCGACTCTGTCGGGGAGGAGATTGGCGATGAACCCGAGTTCGTGATGCCTGACGGCCGGCGGGTGATTCGGCGTCACAGGATCGTGTCGAGGGATTGCTTCGCTCAGATCAACTATGTGGAGCTGATCTACTATGTGACGCACGCGGACGGACGAGAGGAGCGGCTCGTCCACGCCTTTCCAATGCGGTACCTGTTCCGCTTCGAGGCGGAGCACTTGCTCGCGCGGAGTGGATTCAGTGTAGAGGCAGTTCATGCCAACTATGCCAGGAGCCCCTACGGCTCGGAGTATCCAGGGGATCTTGTATTCGCGGCGAAGGCGATGGGCTGAGAGCGAAGGATGATCCCGCCCGACCCGCTGCGCGCCTGACTCGGCTGACGCGGAAGGAGGGACGTCGGTGACTGTTAGAGGCATCCTCGGTCTTCTTGGGTGGGTCGCGCGGTCACTCGCCGCAGGGTGGGTGGGATCCCGGTATACGCCGGGCGCGTGGTATGCATCTCTCTCCAAACCAGCATGGAATCCTTAGGCGGCAGTGTTCGCGCCTGTCTGGACAGTCCTTTATGTGTCGATGGGCGTGGCCGCCTGGTTGACGTGGCGGCGCGCCGGGTTCAGCGGGGCGCCGACCGCGCTGGTCCTGTTCGTCTTCCAGCTAGGCCTGAATGCGCTGTGGTCGTACCTGTTCTTCGGGCTTCATCGCCCCGACCTCGCGCTTGTGGACATCGTGGTTCTCTGGATCGTGATCCTGATCGTCGCGGTCCTCTTCTGGCGCGGCGACCGGCTTGCGGGGGCCCTGATGGCGCCCTACCTCGCGTGGGTCGGATTCGCCTCGTGTCTGAACTTCGCGCTCTGGCGACTGAATCCGGGGTCCGGCATCTAGAGGCACTTGGGAGGCGATTCGAATGGCGATTCGTGTCGTGCGGCTGGGAAGCCCGAGAGCGTCCGATGAGGGCTTGCGCCTTGGGACAGTCCGTCGCCCGCCCCGAGGCGTGCCCAAGGCGGAACATGCCTCGCGCGACTTCTACGACTTCTGGCTTCCGGACCTCGCCCCCTCGGAGAGTCTGCTCAAGGCGGCGCCACAGGCCACCGACGAGCGGGCTTGGCGCGCCTTCACCAGGCGATACCGGGCGGAAATGAAACGACCCGAAGCCATGCGCCTTCTCGCGCTCCTCGCGGCGTTCTCACACAAGACGAGCTTCTCCGTGGGATGCTATTGCTTGGACAGTGCGCGCTGCCATCGCTCGGTCCTGAGGGAGCTGCTCCTCGAAAAGGGAGCAGATCTCAAGATTGAGGCCGACGATGAGCAGGCGCGTCCGGTCACGCTGACATGACGAGGCAGGCGCTGGCATCGAGCTTGACGCGCGCGGACCAGGAAGAAGAACCTGTCATGGGTTCCATCTCGAGCGGCGCCACGTGACTCCGGCTCGAACCAAGACGGGGCAGGTCCTAGCCCCTGAGAGGACTGACGCATGAGTGAAGCGCTCCCTTTCATCCTGCTTCTCGCCTTTGCGGTGAACCTCCTGCTTCTGATCGTGCTCCTGCGCCGTTCAAGTTCGAGCGCTGAAGGGGCCGGCAAGGTCCTGCGCGACGAACTCCGCGCGGGAAGAGAGGAAGCCGGGAAAGCCGGCAAGGATCTGAGGGAGGAGGTCGGACGAGGGCTATCAGCGACGGGACAGGCCCTGAGCGATAGCGTCGGCAATCTGGGGAAGATCCAGCAGGGGCAGATGGAGCAGATGACCAGACAGCTGAAGGAGCTTGCCGACTCGAATCAAACCATGCTGGAGCGGATCCGAGGGACGGTCGACGCGCGCGTGAAGGAGCTGCAGGAAGGCAACGAGAAGAAGCTGGAAGAGATGCGAAAGACCGTCGACGAAAAGCTGCACGCGACGCTCGAGAAGCGCCTCGGGGAGTCCTTCCAGCTGGTGAGCGAGAGGCTCGAGGCGGTTCACAAGGGCCTGGGCGAAGTGCAGAGCCTCGCGACCGGCGTGGGCGACCTGAAGCGCGTGCTCTCGAACGTCAAGGCGCGTGGGACCTGGGCAGAGGTGCAGCTCGGGGCGATCCTCGAGCAGATCCTCATTTCGGAGCAGTACGTGAAGAACGTCCGGACGAAGGAGGACTCCTCGGAGCAGGTCGAATACGCGATCCGGCTCCCGGGCCCGAGAAACGACCCGGATGCGCGGGTCCTGCTTCCCATCGACTCCAAGTTCCCGCAGGAGGACTACCTTCGTCTGCAGGAGGCCGCCGAGCGAGGCGATCCCCAGGCTGTGCAGGATGCCTCCGCGGCCCTGGCAAGGGCCGTGAAGATCGCCGCGCGCGACATCCACGACAAGTACGTCAATCCTCCGAACACGACTGACTTCGCGATCATGTTCCTGGCGACGGAAGGTCTGTACGCCGAGGTTCTGCGCCAGCCGGCGCTCGTGGAGGATCTGATGTCGCAGCACCGGGTGGTCGTGGCGGGGCCGACGACGATTGCGGCGATCCTGAGCAGCCTCCGGATGGGCTTCCAGACCCTCGCGATCGAACAGCGGGCGAGCGAAGTGTGGAAGGTCCTCGCCGCGGTCAAGACGGAGTTCGGCAAGTTCGGGGAGGTTCTCGAGAGGGTCAAGCGGCAACTGACGACGGCCGCGCGAACCATAGACGAGACGGGCGTGCGCACGCGCGCGATGGAGAAGCGGCTCCGCTCGATCGAGCGCCTCCAAGACGCGGAGGCGGCGAACGTCCTGGAGCTGGAGGCGGGCGAGTCCAGGGCAGACGACGGCGAGATCGACGAGTCGTGACGGCTCGAGTGATGGCGGTGAGCCGCAGCCCCGGGCACACCATGGCGAAGCAGAACGAGCCTTCCATCATGCTCCTCGCGGGACTCGGCGTGGAGGGAGACGCCCACATGGGTCCGACGGTCAAGCATCGGTCCCGCGTGGCTCGAGACCCGGCGCAACCGAATCTCCGGCAGGTCCATCTCATTCACTCGGAGTTGTTCGACGAGCTGCGGAGCGAGGGGTTCCTCGTGTCCGCCGGACAGATGGGGGAGAACGTTACGACCATCGGGATCGATCTGCTCGCCCTTCCGGCTGGCGCCATGCTTCGAATCGGGCGAGGCGCTGTGATCGAGGTGACGGGTCTGCGAGACCCTTGCGGCCAGCTCGATGAGATCTACCCTGGACTCATGCGTGCGGTCCTCGGGCGAGATGCCCAGGGCAATCCGATCAGGAAGGCGGGAGTCATGGCGATCGTGCGAGCGGGCGGCGAGGTCCGGCCGGGGGACGCGATCCGCGTGGAGCCGCCTGAAAGGGAGTGGCGGCCGCTCGAGCCCGTTTGATCGGCCGGGAAGCCATGACGCGCTCCCTCGGGAGTGAGCGGCGCGAACCCTGAATCGCTGCCGGCCGAGGCGAGGGGAATCGGGGGAGGGTCAGGGATGCGACATCCGAAGCTCGTCTGTCTCTTCGCCGCGGCGATGGGGATCCTCGAGGCGATCGTCGTCGTCTATCTGAGAAGGATCTACTACCCGGATGGCTTTGCCTTTCCGCTCGTGCCGATGGATCCGCCAATCCTGCGAGCGGAAGTGATCCGCGAGGCGATGACGCTGATCATGCTCGCTTGCGTGGCATGGATCGCGGCCGAGCGACCATGGTCCCGCTTCATGGCTTTCCTCGTGGCTTTTGGCGTCTGGGACATCGCCTACTACGCGGGACTCAAAGCGTTTCTCGGATGGCCCGAGAGCCCGCTCGCGCCCGACATCCTCTTTCTCATCCCGAAGATCTGGGTGGGGCCTGTGCTGGCCCCGGTTCTGGTCGCTGGGGCCTGGGTCCTTGGAGGGCTCGCGCTGCATCGCGCCCGCTACGAGGATCTCGGCATGGGGGCGTGGAGCTGGGCGCCTCTGTCGCTATCGGTGTTCGGGATTCTCGCCGCGTTCCTCTCGCCGGGTGGAGAGCCTGAGGCGCCTCGGTTTCTCTGGGTCCTCTTCGGGACGTCGTACCTTCTGGGTGTCGTCACTCTCGCAGGGATCGCGCTGCGCTGGAGGGGCATGAAGACGAAGGCGCCCTCAGGGCGGGCGCTCGACGCCTAGCTGGCGACGGGGCGCCGGAGGCGCGGGCACGCCCCCGGCGCGCCGCTTCTAGAGGCCAAGCTTCTTCCTCTTCTCCTCGGCCGTCGGAAGGGGATCCTCCTTCTGGTTCACGACCGGAAGCTTGGGCGCCTTCTCGGCGTTGATCTCGATCCACTTCTTCTGGTCCTCGGGCACGTCATCATTGGCGAAGATCGCCTGCACCGGACAGACAGGGACGCAGGCTCCGCAATCGATGCACTCGTCGGGGTCGATGTAGAGCATCTCGTCGTCGCCGTGGAAGCAGTCCACTGGACAGACGGTGACACAGTCCGTAAAACGGCACATGTGGCAATTCTCGGTCACGGTGTAGGCCATGACGAACTACTCCTCTCGCCGGATGACGACCCGGATCTGCGACTAGAAGCCGAGTTTCTTCTTCTTGTCTTCGGCGGTGGGAAGCGGGTCCTGCTTCGAGTTGACGACGGGCAGGCCGGGCGCTCTCTCGGCATTGATGGCGATCCACTTCTTCTGGTCCTCGGGCACGTCCTCCTCGGCGTAGATCGCCTGGACCGGGCACGCTGCCACGCAGGCGGCGCAGTCCATGCACTCGTTCGGGTCGATGTAGAGCATCTCGTCGTCGCCGTGGAAGCTGTCGGTGGGGCAGTCCACGACGCAATCGGTGAAGCGGCACATGTGGCAGTTTTCCGTGATTACGTGCGCCATCTTGCTGGCTCCTCTCGGGCCGGCGCGTCAGCCGTCGCCCGCACCCCTCCATCATCACGCGGCCCTCCGGACGGGGTGTCCTGGGCCGCCCCGCGCTGAGGCGGGATCCCTCGTCCATTCGACGCTACCGGAAAGCGAACGGCAGGAAAAGCCTGCAGTTTTGCTGATGCAGTTTTGCTGATCAGCGGACCGCCTCAGGGGGTCTATGATGGTCGGGGTCCGCCATCCACGGCTGACGCAAGACACTGCCGCGAGAGACAAGGAGGAGAGGGTGAAGGGGAGAGAGAATCGAGCTTCTATGCGGGCGATCGCGCGTCGGGGCGGCGCCGCCCTGCTGATTCTGCTGGCATGGAACGGCTCGTGCGGCCGGGCCTTCGCGGCCGACCCCCCGCCTCGTCCCGTGGACGACGCCGATCTGATCCAGGGCTTCCTGCCCAAGGAGGACCTGGGCGTCCTGGCCTTTCTCGCAGCCCATCCCGAATACGATGGCCGCGGCATCGTCGTCGCGATCCTCGATACGGGAGTGGATCTCGGGCACGAGGCTCTCCAGACGACTTCAACGGGCGCGCCGAAGGTCCTGGACGTCTTCGACGGCACGGACGACGGACACCTCCCCCTGCCGCTCGCCGCGCAGAGCGGCGCCCCCCTCCGGGGACTCTCGGGAAGCCCTATTCGCCTTCCCGCCGACCTTCCGGCGGGGACATCGATCAGGCTCGGCGTGATCGTGGGAAGGGACTACTTCCCGGGGGGCCTGCGAGATCGAAGGGAGCGCGAGCGGAGCGCGGCCTGGCGCATGGCGCTGGATGTCTGGGAAGGATCGGCGGATGCGAAGGAAGGCCCCAGGGAAGAGGCGATCCGCGATCTCTTCGAGGGAGTCCTCGAGAGGGGGGAGGAGCCGGGAGATCTCATCGATGTCGCGGCCATCCGGGCGGGCGATGGATGGGAAGTCAGGATCGACACCGACGCGGATGGCGATCTCGCTGAGGAGGCGCCGCTCTTGCCCTACGCGACGCGACGCGACGTCGCCTTCCTGCCCGATCCGATCCACCTCTCGGTCGCGGTCGAGAGGATCGCGCTCGACGCCTCCTCGATCTTCCTCTTCTTCGATGAGGGAGGGCACGGCACGCACGTGGCGGGAATCGTGGGAGGCTACTACGGTCCCGGGGATCCCTTGAACGGGCTTGCCCCGGGCGTGCAGTTCCTCGCCGCCAAGGTCGGCAACGGCCGCCTCGGCGGGGCGACCTCTCACAACAGCATCATGAAGGCCGCGCAGTGGGCCGTCGATCACGGAGCCGATGCGATCAATCTCTCCTTTGGCGGCGATTCGTTCTTCGATGACGGCAGGGAGGACACCTCTCTCTTCCTCAATGAGTTGGTCGAGAAGACCGGCGTCATCATCTGCGCGAGCGCCGGGAACGAGGGGCCCGCCCTGTCGACGATCGGCGCGCCGGCCACCGCGATGCGCCTCTTCGCGTGGGGCGCGGCGATCTCCGCCAAGACCCAGCAGACGAACTACGGCGCCTTCGATCCTCCTCGCGACGAGATGTTCCACTTCTCCTCCCGCGGCCCCCTTCTCTCCGGAGACCCCGGAGTCGACTTCATCTCTCCGGGCGCCGCCTTGAGCCCGCTCCCGACATGGGGCCTCGTCAAGGGGGAGTCCTGGAACGGGACGAGCATGGCGAGCCCGCAGGGAGCCGGCCTGTCAGCCCTTCTGTTATCGGCGTGCCGGCAGGCGGGGATTCCGGCAACGCCCGCGCGCCTGCGCCGGGCGCTGCGCGAGGGCGCCCGCAAACTCGCTGGGGTCTCCGCAATCGAGCAGGGGGACGGAATTCCGCAGGCCCTTCGCGCATTCCAGGCGCTGGGCAATCTCGCGGGCAGCTATCCGTCCACCTTCGTGAAGGGGAGAATCTCCCACGACAAGGACGCGAGAGAGCCCGTCGTCGACTGGACGATCTCCGTTCACAACGCGACCGGTCGCGGAGGGGGATACTACGAGAGAGATCTCCGAGAGAGGCACCCTTATCGAGTGGGGTTCTTCGTCCGGCCGGACTTCCCATCCGATTCTCTCCAGGCGGATCGAGCCGGATTCCTGAGGATCGTGAGGTTGACGAGCGATGTCCCCTGGCTGAGGGCCCCGCTGCAGGAGTATCTGCATTCGGGAGGCGGCACGATCTCGGTCCTCGTTGATCCCTCCAAGCTGGAGGAGGGTCTCAACGTCGGGCGGGTGATCGCGCGCGACGTCGCTCGGCCCGACGCGGGGATCGAGTTCGCCCTCGTGGCGACGATCGTCAAACCCCGCGAGATCGATCCGCGCAGGCCGATCATGGAGGGGACGTGGGATCTCCAGAGGGGCGATCGGCGCGGCGTCTACGTCAGGGTCCCCGCGGGGGCGACGGTTGCCCGCCTGCGAGCGCGCGAGGCGCTGGCAGATCCGGCCAACGCATACGAGGTCGCTCTGTCGTCGCCCGATCTGATCCGCAGGCCGGGGGAGCGCGTCCGTACGCGCCGCTTCGATCTGGGATCCGGAGAGGAAGGCCGGGTCGACCTTCGCGTCCTCGGAGGATCGGTTCTGGAGATCGCCGTTTTCAGCCGCTGGCATGACAACCGCCCGGGGCGTCTCGAGTGGAGACTCGAATTCGATGGGGTGGAGATCGCCGCCGAACCTCCGCTGCGAGTCGATCCCGGCGCGCCAGGCACGGGATTCGTCCTGCGGGCGCCGACCTGGGATGTGGACCTTCGGTTTGAAGCAGCCCTCGATAGGGAGGAGGAGCCCCTGGAGACGGCCTGGCGCACCGTGCCCGATACTCTCTACAGCCGCTCGCTGAACGGCCTGCCGGCGATTGTGGAAGAAGGCACGGCGCTGATCGATGCCGATGACGGCGAAGATCTGGAGATCGATCTCGGCATGAGTCCGGAGTTCGAGGACTTCCTGGACGACGCGCTCTTCCGCGTCCACGACAACTCGGGGCGCGAGGTCGCCTCGGGCTATCTCTCCGACGGCGACTGCGCGTTCGCGGCGCCGCATCGGGGCGTCTATCGGATCACCTTCTGCATCTGGGCGCGTGGAACCCGGTCTTTCGATCAGTCGACCGTGATCCGTCCCGTCCTGCTGCGCCGGGGGGAGAGGCATTCGCTCAAGGTCCATCGAACTCCGGTGGACGGGTTCAGAAACGGGCCGGATAGCCTCGATGCAGTCCGCCTGCTCGCCGGAGAGGGACGCCGCTTCTTCTTGAGGGCGGAGGATCTCCCGGAGGAACGGCTGATGCGCGGCACGCTCCGGATTCGGGATCGGAACGATGTCGCCCTGGCCTCCGCTCCGATCAGAGCCGACACCCGCCAGCCCCTTCCGTCCCTGGAGGAGCGGCTATCGGCGGGGGTGGATGGGGTCGTTGCGCGGGCGCGGATCCTGGCCGGCCGTCTCGATACGACGCCGGTCGAGAGAAACAACCTCCTCTCCTCTCTCGATCTCTGCGAGCGGTTGCGGAGCGCATCGCCCGAGCCCCCGAGAGAGACGAAGAAGAAAGGGAAGCGCGAGCCCGAGGAGGACGAGATCGCTCCTGACGCGCTCTGGGACTTGAGAGAGGCGAAGGCATCGCTTCTTGCCGGGGGCGCCGATGGCGAGGCCTTCGAACAGGCTCTCGCCGCTCTCAAGAGGAGTCTGCCGGACGCGAAGGCTCCCGATCCGCGGGCGCAGGAGGACAGACGAGGGAAGGAGGCGTCCGTCGAGAGACTGCTCGCGCAAGCGGCGTGGATGCGAGGCGATCTCTCGAAGGCTCGGGAGCATCTCGGCAGGGCCAGAAGCCTCGATCCCGATGTCAGGGGCTGGAGGCGCCTCGATGCGCTCCTCCTCGGCGCGGAAGGAAAACACGAGGAGGCGGGGAAGCGAGCGAAGGGATGGCTGGCCGACCATCCGGACGACGTCGGGATCGACGAAGCCCTCGTCGCCTCTCTCCTCTCGCGCGGTTGGTGGGATCTCGCCGCGGCTCGCCTCGCGGCGTGGCCGCGTCTCCATCCCGCGCGGGCGGCCGAGCTGCAGCGCATGTGGGACCGGGTCGCCGCGGCGAGGGAAGGCAAGGCGGATTTCGCGAGTCCGATTCCGCTCATGACTCCCTAGATGTCCGTGACTGTATCTGAGAAGCGAGCGGGCGCGCCGCGAGGCCCGGCGCCCCCGGAACCCAGCCGGGCCGAGCGGATGCGCCAGGCGAGCGTGTCAATTGCAGTCAAAACGGTCTAGCGCGAGACACTCCGAGCCTGGATCAGATCGGCGTTCCGTCGCCGCGAAGGATCGCCACGCGCGCGGCCCGGACCGGCGCCCGCCCCTCGGCGTCGAGGCCGAAGATCCCCGACAGGACGCGCGCCGGATTGGCCGTGTGCCCTTCCGGGTCCAGCAGGCGGAGGACGCATTCCATCCGTCCGGTCCCTTCTTCCCATGCGAGCGAGACGCAGGCCTTTTTGAGATCGACGATCCGTTCGCCGTCAGGGACCCGGGGCGAAGCCTGCCGCCCCTCGGGCTCGCGGATCGGCCGATCGTTCACCCTGTCCTCGCCTCCGCCGGAAGGGATCGGATCGGGGATTCCGTCCTTCGTCTTCTTCACGAGCCACTCGGAAGAGGCGAGGAAGCTCGCGATGAGGCCGGTGACCCGGCTGCGCTCTCGGCGATCCATGTGCGAGAGATCGATCTCGTATCGACCGAGCTTCGCCTCCGCCGCGAGGCTGACGCGTCTCACGCCGCCTGCGACGGGAAGCGGTTTACCCTCGATGATCTCGAAACCTCCCGGCAGATTTTCGTTGAGGCGGCGCTGGTGGAGAGCCTGCCAAGGAACCTCGAGATCGGCGTCGAAGAGCTCGCTTCCTCCCGAGATTCCGACCGGCAGCGGCGGGCCGAAGTGGAACCTCGGATGGGGGGAGTGGCCGAGCGTATGCGCGATCGGAACACCGGCCATGCGGAAGGCGCGCTCGAGGATCGAGGCGGTTTCGAGATGGCTCAGGAAGCGCGCCGCCCCGCTCTTCGCGAAGCGGATCCGGACGGGCCATACCACCCCCGTCGATGACCTGCGCGCCGCCTCGACGGAGGCCGCCTGCAGCAGACGCTGGATCGATTCCGGAGTCATCTCCGGCGTCAGGCGCGTGTCGTCGGGCATGCCCGGCATCCCGCACGCAGCGCAGTTCCCGTGGCGGCAATCGGCCGTCATCTCCATATCGTCGGTTCGATGTCTCTCGCGGACAAGAAACTCCTTCCGAACACCGATGTCGATGTGATCCCAGGGAAGGACCTCATCCAGGTCGAGTCTCCGCGTGAACATCTCCGCCGCGAGACCCGTTTCCTCGAGGGCGCGGAGCCAGCGCTCATGGGAGAAGAGCTCGTCCCATCCGTCGAAACGCGCCCCCATCTCCCAGGCCCTGTGGATGGCGCGGGCAAGGCGCCTGTCGCCGCGCGACAGGATCGCCTCGATGTGGCTCGTCCCCACGTCGTGCCACTTCACCCGCGACCAGCGGTTGGAGATGCCGCGGCGCAGGTGATCGATCTTCGCGCGCAGCAGCGCCGGGTCCTCGAACGGATCCCACTGGAACGGGGTGTGGCTCTTGGGGACGAAGGCGCCGACGCTGACGTTGACCTTGCAGGAGGGGCCGAATTCGCGTCCGATCCTCCGGATCCCATCCGCGAAGCGGACGATCCCCTCGACGTCCTCCCACGTTTCCGTGGGAAGCCCGACCATCATGTAGACCTTGATCAGCCTCCAGCCGCGCGAGTAGGCGATTCGCGCCGCGTCGAAGAAGTCGGCATCGGAGATCTGCTTGTTGATGGCCCTGCGCAACCGTTCGCTGCCTGCCTCAGGCGCGAAGGTGAATCCGGTCCTCTTGACCTCCCGGATCTTGTCGGCGATGGCGACGCCGAAGCTGTCGGCGCGCAGCGATGGAAGGCTGATCGAGACCTTCTCGCCGGCGAAGCGCCTGTTGAGCGCCTCCGCCAGGGTCTCGAGCTGCGTGTAGTCCGCCGTTGACAGGGAGACCAGGCTCAGGCCGTCCCAGCCGCCGGACCTCAGGGCCGCCTCGGCGATCTCCAGAACCCTCCTGGGGCTCCGTTCGCGCAGCGGTCTGTAGAAGTACCCCGCCTGGCAGAAGCGGCATCCCTGCGTGCATCCGCGGAGGACCTCGATGTTGAGGCGATCCTGGATGACCTCCTGGAGAGGAACGATCGGTTTCAGCGGATAGGGGGCCGTCTCCAGATCGCGCAGGAACGTTCGCGCGGGCCGGGCCGGCGCCTCGGGGCAGGTCGGCGCGATGCCCAGGAGGGAACCGTCCGCGCCGCGCCGCTCTTCGTAGAGGGAAGGAACATAGACTCCGTCGATGCGCGCAAGCGCCTTCAGTCTCTGGTCGCGCGGCAGCACCTTCGTCCCCGTCACGACATCGCTGATCGCGTGGACCGCTTCCTCCCCATCGCCGATCAGGAAGAGGTCGAAGAAGTCCGCCAGGGGTTCTGGGTTCGCGACACCCGGCCCGCCTCCGATCACGAGGGGATCGGCTTCGCCGCGTTCTCGCGACCAGAGAGGAATGCCCGCCAGGTCCAGGCAGGTCAGGATATTGGTGCAGGTCATCTCGTACTGCAGCGAGAAGCCGATGAGATCGAAGGAGCGCGCGGGCCTGCGGGTCTCGAGGCTGAAGAGGGGAACCGACTCGCGGCGCATCCTGGCTTCCATGTCGATCCACGGGGCATAGGCCCGTTCCGCGAGCGTGTCGGGGCGATTGTTCAAGATGTCATAGAGGATCTTGAGCCCCCAATGGCTCATGCCGATCTCGTAGAGATCCGCGAAGATCAGGAGCCACTGCGCCGAGACGGAGGCGGGGTCCTTGCGGTGGACATGGAACTCGTTGCCGGTGTAGCGCGAGGGCTTGGTCACGAGAGGGAGGATTCGATCGATCGTCTCCCGCAGCGCCTCCGGCCTGATGTCGAGCATGTCGCAATCTCCTCGCTTCCCTTCCTCATGCGGGCGTGGCCGCGCGAGCCGAGGGGCCTGCGACCCCGCGGGGCCATCAGGCCAAGATAGCGGAAGGATCCCCGTCGACCTAGTCGATTGGGCAGCTTGCAATGCATTGTAACATAAGGCGTTAGGGGCCACCCGAATGACGGCGCGGTGATCGCCGGGACTGTGTAATGTAAACGGCTGACGGGTCGGATCGCCCAGGCGGCCAGGCCGCGGGGTCCGACCCGCCTCGACGAGGAGGCGGATTGGACTTCATCCAGAACCTGTTCCCCTGGCTGCCGACGATCGAGGAGATCATCCAATGGGGGGGGCTCCTCATTGTGATCGGCATCGTCTACGCCGAGACGGGACTCTTGGTCGGCTTCTTCCTTCCGGGGGACTCGCTCCTCGTCACCGCGGGGATCTTCGCCGCGAACGGGACGCTCAGCCTGCCGGGGCTGCTCATCCTCGTGTCGCTGGCGGCGATCGCCGGCGACGCGACGGGCTATCAGATCGGGAAGAGAGCGGGCGGCTCGCTGTACTCCCGCTCCGACTCGCGCTTCTTCAAACGCGAGCACCTGATGAGGGCGCATGCCTTCTATGAGAAGCACGGAGGCAAAACGATCGTCATCGCCCGGTTCGTTCCGATCATCCGAACATTCGCCCCGACCGTGGCGGGGGCGGCCGGCATGGGATACCGGAAGTTCGCCACGTACAACATCGCTGGCGGGATCGGCTGGGTCTTCTCCATGGTTCTGTTGGGTTTCTTCCTCGGTCGATCGATTCCGAATCTCGAAAAGAACTTGCACATAGTGGTAGGCATCGTCGTCTTCCTCTCGATCCTCCCGGCGATCATCGAGTGGATCAGAGCGAAGAGGCGCCCGCCGTCGTCGGGCGCCGACGAGCGCCGGAGGTAGTCCTGGTAGGGCGAGGTCGGGCCGGCCGGACCGGTGAAGAAGAAGCGGCCGGCGCGGCGCCTGCCGGGCGCGGGGTGCTGATGGAGGAGGCGGCGAGGATCCTCATCGTCCTTCTGATCGCCTTCGCCGCCGGCGCGATCCGCTACGGCAGCGATGTCTTCCACCTGAGGACCGCTGCCTTCCAGCTTCCATCGATAGCGCTGGCGGGAGCGCTCGCCTTCGCGGGCCATCGCCTCGGCGGTTGGCGGGGTGGGATCCTGCTAGCCTATCTCGTTCTCATCATGGAGTACGTCGTGCTCGGGAGTCTCGGGCACAGGCAAGGTTGGCCGGCTCTCCTATGGGTGTTCGTCGTCGGCCTCTCTCTCCTCGGATCGATCGCCGCGTTTCGGGCGATGCGCCCTCTCATGGGCTTCGGCCGCTTCATCGCGGTCGCCATCCTGATCGGCGCGGGGTTCGTCCTGGCCACGATCCTGCTGGCCCTCTTCCTTGATCTGCGTCCTCTCGGTCCGTCGATCCGGATCAACTTCGCCGTCGGATCGCTCGCGGGGGCGGCGCTTGGCCTGGGATTGGAGGTCGGCGACCTCGTCATCTCGCATCTGCGCCGGCGCGCAAGGGCGGAGGGCTGAACGCCGCCGCCGCCCCGACGCCGCCTCGCGGCCGGCGATCCCACGGAGGGGGCATCCCTTCTGTCCAGGCTCGCGCTGCAGCGCCCGGAAGCGAGGGCCTGGGCGTTCTATGACTGGGCGAACTCCGCCTTCGTGACGGTGATCGTCACGACGGTCTTCCCGATCTACTACTCCTCGGTCGCCGCGGCCGGGATGGCGCCCGCCACGGCGACCTTCCGCTTCGGGTTGACGACGACGATCGGCCTTCTTCTGATCGCCATCTGCGCCCCCATTCTTGGAGCGATCGGCGACCTGGCGGGAATCAGAAAGAGGATGCTGGCCGTCTTTCTCTTCATAGGTCTGGGAGCGACCGCCTGCATGTGCCTGATCCAGAGGGGGGATTGGCTTCTCGCTTCGGGACTCTTCGTCCTGGCGAACATCGGAGCCAACGGGAGCTTCGTTTTCTACGACTCGCTCCTCCCCCACGTCGCCCGGGAGGATGAGATCGACCGGCTCTCGACCTCCGGCTACGCCCTCGGCTACGTGGGCGGCGGGATCCTGCTCGCGTTCGTTCTGGCCCTGATCGAGAGGCCGTCCTGGTTCGGTCTTCCGTCCGGAGAGGGGCTGAGCGCGGGGCAATCGACCCTTCCGGCGAGGCTCGGATTCGTCGCGGTCGCGGTCTGGTGGCTCCTCTTCTCGATCCCTCTCTTCCGCCATGTCAGAGAGCCGGCCGGCGGCGCCGGCGGCGCCTCGCGGTCGCCTTGGGAAGCGATCCGGGATGGGCTGCGACGCATGAGGCTGACATTCCGGGAGATGCGCCGCTTCCGACAAGCGGGGCTCATGCTCCTGGCCTTTCTCATCTACAACGATGGGATCGGGACGATCGTCAGGATGGCCGCGATCTACGGCGCGGAGATCGGAATCGGGAGAACGGAGCTGATCGGTTCGATCCTCCTTGCCCAGTTCGTGGGAATCCCGTGCTCGATTCTCTTCGGACTCTGCGCGGCCCGGGTCGGCGCGAGACCGATGATCCTGGCGGGGCTATCGGTCTATGGGCTCATCAGCATCCTCGGCTACTTCATGACGAGCTCCCTCCACTTCTTCCTCCTCGCCGTCCTGGTCGGCCTCGTGCAAGGGGGGACGCAGGCCCTCAGCCGGAGCCTCTTTGCCAGCATGACGCCCGTGGAGCGCTCGGCCGAGTTCTTCGGTTTCTTCGCCGTTGTCGAGAAGTTCGCGGGCATCTTCGGTCCCGCCTTCTTCTCTCTGGCGATCGCGCTGGGCGGCTCGAGCAGGGGAGGCATCCTGTCGATCATTCTCTTCTTCATCGTGGGCGGCGCGATCTTCTCTCTCGTCGATGTCCGGGAAGGGCGCCGCGCGGCGCGCGGGCCGGAAGCCGGTTCCCAGGGCGTGATTTGATCCCGTATGCGGCGGCCCAGA
This sequence comes from Candidatus Eisenbacteria bacterium, assembly GCA_016867495.1. Classification (NCBI taxonomy): domain Bacteria; phylum Candidatus Eiseniibacteriota; species Candidatus Eiseniibacteriota bacterium. The sequence goes on from VGJL01000006.1 coordinate 40,967, forward strand.
TCGTGGGCGCGATCCTGGCCGCTGTTGCGATCTATGCCATCGCCTCCGGCGCGGGCGCGGATCCGCGGGCGGGAGGACTGGCGAGCAACGGGTACGGCGCCCATTCGCCTGGCGGCTACTCGCTGGGGGCGGGGTTCCTGGCGGAAGTCCTACTCACGTTCTTCTTCCTGCTGGTCATCCTGGGGGCGACCGATCGGCGCGCTCCCCAAGGGTTCGCTCCCATAGCGATCGGGCTCTGCCTGACCTTGATTCACCTGATAGGCATCCCCGTCACGAACGTCTCCGTCAACCCGGCCAGGAGCACCGGCCCCGCCCTCATGGTCGGAGGCTGGGCGCTGTCACAGCTCTGGATGTTCTGGGTCGCGCCCCTGCTGGGAGCCGCGATCGCCGGCTTCGTTCATCGCTCCGTTCTTGGACGGGAACGGTAGCGAGGGAGGGAGAAACGCATGACGACCCGCATGTTCGAGAGGGTGAGGGAGCAGATCTCCTTGCGGCCCGGCGCCGGCGCGGCGGCGATTCTATTCCTGGCCGTGATCTGAGTGAAGGCGCCCCCGGGGTGGCGCGGGCGGAGGTGCTTCCGATGCTGCCGGCCGGGGAGTTCTACGTGCTCGTCCAGGAGCGGATCGAGGATGGCATACATGCCGTCGAGAAGGCGGCGCGTGACGAGGAGGCCGTCGCGGCGCAGGAGATTGCCCAGGCGCAGGCCGCCTTCGATCAGGAGAAGTCCTTGGTCACGATCCAGCAGAAGGAGGCGGGACAATCCGCGGCCGCGGCATGCGAAAAGGAGCTGGACCTGCGCACGCGCCGCGCCGCGCTCCAATCCCTGCGCGACAAGGGAACGGCGACCAATGCCGAGATCATGACCGAGGAAGGGAAGTCGCGGGAGGCGGAGCGGGCCGTCCTTCAGTCGCAGCGGAACGCCGCGAACAAGCGCGAGGATGCGGCCAAGAAGCTGAGCGAGCTTCTCGGCAGGCGCATCGAGGTGCTCGAGGCGCAAGCGGCCCTGATCATCGTGCGGGGGTAGGACGGTCGCGTCTATCGCTCGGCCGGGATCCCGAGCGCGTCCGCGAACTCTCGATAGGCCGTGGCGGGATCCTGCGCCCCCCAGATCGCGCCGATCACGGCGACGCCGTGGGCGCCCGCGTCGAGGCAGGGTCGCACGCGCTCGATGGTGATCCCGCCCAGCGCGAGGACGGGGAATCCTTCGCAAGCCCGGACGACGGCGGCGAGAGTCTCGACCCCCTGGGGCAGCCCCATCCGTAGCTTCGAGGGCGTCTCGAACACGGGGCCGAAGGTCACGAAGTCGGCGCCCTCGTCGCGGGCGCGAAGGGCAGCGTCGATCGAGTGGGTAGATCTTCCGATCGGCAGTCCGGGGCCGAGCTGCGCGCGCGCGAGGCGCGTCGGCAAGCCCTCCTCCGGCAGATGGACGCCGATGCGCAGGGCGGCGGCCGTGTCGACTCTGTCGTTGACCAGAATCCGCGTCGTCGCCCCCACAGCCCCCAGCAAGACGCTCAACTGGCAGAGATGGTCGTAGGTGGCGAGGGGGCTCAGGTCCTTCTCCCTCCACTGGAAGGCGGGAAGCCCTTGTCGCGCCAGGCCGAGCAGCACATGGGCGGGGTTCGGCCCCATGCGATCCCGGTCCGAGATCAGATAGAACCTCGGGGCGTCCACGTGGCCGTCCTAGAGGCCCCCGGCCCGCACGACGCCGGCCAGGGGGCTCGAGGCCGTCGCGTACAGCTTCCGCTCGATCCTCCCGGATTCGTAGGCAAGCCGCCCAGCCTCGACGGCCAGCCGCATCGCGCGCGCCATCGCGACGGGGTTCTTGGCGCCCGCGATCGCCGTGTTCAGAAGGACGGCGTCGCAGCCCAGCTCCATGGCGATGGCGCAATCCGAGGCGGTTCCCACTCCCGCGTCCACCAGAACGGGGATCTTGATCGTCTCGAGGATGATCTGGATGTTGTAGGGATTCCGAATACCAAGGCCGGAGCCGATCGGCGCGCCCAGAGGCATGACGGCGGCGCAACCGGCATCCTCGAGCTTCTTGCACACGATAGGATCGTCGATCGTGTAGGGAAGCACGGTGAAGCCGTCCTTGACCAGGACCTTCGCCGCCTCGAGGAGACCCTCGTTGTCAGGGAAGAGCGTGTTGGGGTCTCCGATCACTTCGAGCTTGATCAGATCGGTCTGAAGCGCCTCGCGCGCGAGCTGGGCCGTTAGAACGGCGTCCTTCACGGAGTAGCAGCCTGCGGTGTTGGGAAGCAGCGTGTACTTCTTCGGATCGATGTGATCGAGCAGACACTTGCCGGTGCCTTTTTCCTCGAGTGGAACGCGACGGATCGCGACCGTGACGATCTCGGCCCCGGAGGCATCGAAGGCCTTTTTCATCGTCTCGAAATCGGCGTACTTGCCGGTTCCGATCAGGAGCCGGCTCAGGAACTCCCGCCCCGCGAAGCGGAGGGGGGAGACCCCGCGGAAGGGGACGAATTCGCCCTGTGCTTTCATGCTTCTCTCAGCCTCCTTGCACGGCAGTGATGATCTCGAATCGATCTCCCTCGACCACGGGAGTCGCCTCCCATCGCGCCCTGGGCACGACAGCATCGTTGCGGGCGATCGCGATTCCTCCCTGCGAAGACGAGATCCCCAATGCCCGGAGAAGGTCGCCCACGGTTCGAATCGCCTGCATGTCCCGCATCTCTCCGTTGATGACGACCGTCATGATGATCCTCTTGGTGGTGGAGAGGACGGACGCTGCTTCGAGGGAGGCCGTTTCCCTACGCTGGAATGACCCAGATCAGGTTTCCGGGGTCTCTTCTCAGTCCTCTCCAGGACACCCCCAACGACCGATCATGAGAGGGTAGGCCGCGGCGCCTGGCCTGTCAACTCGTGGCGAAGGATCTTCCACCCGCGGCGCTCCGCCTCTCTGCGCAGCCGATCGTCGGGATCGACGGCGAATGGCTCGCCGACCCACCGGAGCAGGTGAGCGTCGCTCCAGTGGTCAGCATAGGCGGAGCATCCTCGGGGATCCCAGCCGTGCTCGAGCGCCAGTCGGCTCGCGATATCGAGCTTCGTCCGGCCATAGGGGTGGGGACCGGCGCGGCGCCCGGTGAGCCGCCCGCGAGCGTCCAGCTCCATCTCGGTGCCGATCGCGAAGTCCGCGCCGAAGTGTCGGGCGATCGGTCCGAGCAGCAACGTGGGCATTCCGGTCAGAAGGACGATCTTCCTCTCGAGGGCGCGCTCCCAGGCGACCCATTCCTTCCCTCGGATGCCGAGTCTCGGCTCGATCTCCGAGTCGAAGAGAGCCTCCGCCCACTCGCGAACCTGAGCGGGATCAAAGCCGGCAAGGTAGCCCTTGTTCGCTTTGCGCGCGACCGTGAGTCCGCGCGGAAGCAGCCGCGAGCCCTCGAGCAGGAAAGGAAGCCATCGGAATCGACCGGGAATCGTCCGCCGGAGCAGACCGCGGACAAGAAGCATCTCCACCGACACTCCCGGGAGGAGGGTCTTGTCCACGTCGAAGAAGGAGGCTCCGGCCTGCGCCCCGTCCATGTCTACTCGTTGAAGCTGAAGGTCGACTCCGAATAGAAGCGGATTCGACCCTCCTGGATCCTGCTCAGGATCATCTCGATCAATCGCTGGTTCAGCTCCTCGATGGAGAGATTGCGGGAAAGTACCCAGAGCGGCAGATCGACGCGAAGGGCTCTCTTTGGGATCAGATGTCTCGTGATGCCCGCCGGGAGCTTCTCTTTCGCCCTTCCGACGCGGAGGATCTCCTCCTTGGTGAAATGCGGGAAGACAACGAGGCCGGTGAATCTCGGATGGTTCGCGCCGACCCAATCGAACTCGTCGTAGCTGATCCTGTCGAGGAATCCGCGCTCGCGATAGAGGCCGTGCGCATGCCGCAGGATCGGTACCGCGCGGGCGAGCCAACGCCTGTCCTCACGGGGCAAGCCGTCCGAGGGAACGAGCAGGAGGCTGCTCCGGTCCCGGAATATGATCTGCGCGTACGTCCCCTTGCGCGATCGGAAGGGCGAGCCCGTGGCCGGCGCCTGCTGCGGGATGAGCCGGACATCCTTCAGGGCGCGCAGCTTCCTGAGGAACCGGGCCCGATCTTCGATGTATATGAGGTGATGCCAGCGCTGAAGCTCGACCAGCCGATCGCCGTACTCCACGATCTGCACCAGAATCTGCTTGAGGCCGAGCGCCTTCAATCCCGTCACGCGATGGGCTCCGTCCAGAAGGAGGAGCCCCCGGCCGCCTCCGGCCTGCGCGACGATCGGAGGGTGCCGAAGAACTCCGTCCTGCTCGAGCCTGGCGGCGACGCGCCGCATCCGGGCGGCCTCCGTGTCCTCGTGCAGCAGGATCTTCGAGATAGGGACTACCCGCAATCGCGGAAGCTCCCCCTGGTTGATCAGCTTCTCATAGCGTTCCAGCACTTGAGTTCCTCCGGCTTGACCATGCTCCCTGGGGATTCTTCGTCCATCGACGGGCTCAGGTCCAGTCCGGAACGGGCCGAAAAACAGAGGACGGGCAAGGCTCTACCCAACGAGCGGCCGGGGATGCGTTCCGGACGGCCGCTTCCGGAGACGCGGCGGATCGGGTATAGTCAACTGGTATGTGGCCCGTGACCGAATCCAGGGGAGGTTCTTCGATGGTTTGTCGCAGTGTCCGGTTCCTCGTGATCGCGAGTTCGGCCCTCGCGGCTCTCGCCTTCTGCCGCACCGCGCGGGCGCTTGAGCCCTTCTCCTTTGCGAATGCCCGCCCCGCGCGGCTCGACGAGGTGCCCCCCATCCCTATTCCGGAGGAGGGCCCCCTGTCGTATCAGGAGGCCGACTCTCTCATCCAGGCCATCTCGGGCGGGGAGAAGTACCCCGAAACTCGCTATCAGATCTTCGATGTCGATCTCGACGCTGACGGGGATCAGGAGCAAGTCGTCCAGTTGGCGCGGGTCGCGCAACCTGGGATCTTCAGTCGGGCGTGGTGGGGCGTCTACGAAGGAGGACGGCTCGACCAGATGCTCTTCTGGAACCGTGGAATCGAGCGGGCGGCGGTCGAGAAACTCAGAGTGCCGATGTCGTTTCCCAACGCCGCCGACAGCCTGACATTCGTGACGAGCGTGCCCGAGTGGTTTCCGGCGACCGATGTCGTCGAATACGGCGATCTGACCGGCGACGGCAAGTCGGAGATCGTGATCTGGATGCTGGGCGCCACAAGACAGATGCGGATGGGAACGGGAGTGTTCGCGCCACTCATCCTTTCCCCGACGCCGGAGGGGCTGCGGGAGGTCTTCCGGACCTACGCGCTCTATGTCCGATGCACGGCCCTAGATCCCAATGGGACGCGGGAGTACGTGAGGAAGGCCCTTCGGTTGCACGTACGGCAGCGCAAGAGCAGCCCGGCCTGCGACATCGTCATGGAGCCCTTCGTCCCGTCCGTCAGTCCCGACACGCTCTGCAAGAGACTCGGCCTGGACGAGCGAGACCTGCCTCGCGATCCCGACGAGTACATGCCTCTGAAGCGCATTGCCCCAGACGCGAAGATCCCGGGAGACTGGTTCATCTCCCGGTGGGACGGGAGCAAGTTCGGGCCGTTCAAGTTCGCGAGGGACGTCAAGCTGGACTAGATCCAGTCGGAGCGCGCTAGAATCCGGCCACTTCTCGGATCGCCTCGAGGATCCGCTCCTGGTTGGGAAGCACGGCCGCCTCGAGCGTCGGGGCGAAGGGACAGAAGCTGTCCCTTGCGGCGACCCGCTTCACCGGTCCATCGAGGCTCGCGAAGCAGGCGTCGGCGATGAACGCCGCGATCTCGCCTCCGAATCCTCCGGTGAGGATCGCCTCGTGCGCGATGATCGCCCGTCCCGTCTTCGTGACGCTCTCGCTAATCGTCTCGCGATCGTACGGGATGATGCATCGCAGGTCGATCACCTCGACCGATACTCCTTCCTTCTCAGCCTCCCCCGAGGCCTGGATGCTCCGTTGCACGGCGCTTCCCCATGCGATTACGGTCACGTCCGTGCCTGGGCGGGCGACGCGCGCCTTCCCGAACGGGATCAGGTGATCGGGCCCGGGCTCCGGAGACTTCGAGTAGACCTGACGGTAGAGCCCCTTGTGCTCGAGGAAGAGGACGGGATCATCGGCCCTGCAGGCGCTCTTGATGAGCCCCTTGGCGTCGGCCGCGTTGGACGGATAGAGGACGCGCCAACCGGGGGAGTGGGCATAGAGGGCCTCGACGCACTGGCTGTGGAATGGACCCCCTCGGATGTAGCCCCCCACCGGGACCCTGACGACAAGCGGACAGGTCCACGCGCCCTGGCTGCGCCAGCGGAGGGTGGGGATCTCGTTTCGCATCTGCATGAAGGCGGGGAAGGAGTAGTCGCCGAACTGGATCTCGACGACCGGCTTCCATCCCCCGATCGCCATTCCCTGCGCGACGCCCACGATGCTCGCCTCCGCCAGGGGGGAGTTCTCGACCCGGCCCGGAAAGGCGGTTCCCAGACCGCGGGTCACGCCGAAAACGCCGCCCTTCGGATCGGCGACGTCCTCGCCCCATATGAGGATCCTCGGATTGCGCTCCATCTCCTCCCTGAGCCCGTGATTGATCGCGTCGATCATCGTCACCGGCTCGGGCGAGAGAGGCGCCTGCTCGGGTTCGTCCACGACCGGTAGGAGGTCGCTGACGATGTGTGACATCAGATTGGTGGGATCGGGGTAGGGATAGGCGTCGGCTTCCTCGGCGGCGGCGTCGACCTCGGCCTTCGTCTTCTCCCGCAGTTCGCTGATCCGCTCGCCGGTCAGGATCCCCCGGCGCACGAGCGCTGCCTCCGTGTGGCTGAGGGGATCGCGCCGCGCCGCTTCTGCAAGCTCCTCCTCGGTCCGGTACTTCTTGTGGTCGTCCGAGGAAGAGTGGGCATCCAGGCGCACGACATGGGCCTCGACGAGAAGGGGGCCTGCGCCCGCGCGGATCGCGTCGAGAGGCGGCTTCATGGCGGAGTACAGGTGGGTGAACCGCGTCCCGTCGACATCGATTGCGCGAATGTTGAACGAGCGGCTGATCTCGTGGATGTGCACGCCCGTCTGGGTCTCCTGCGAGACGCTGATCGCGAGACCGTTGTTCTGGATCACGAAGAGGACCGGGAGCTGCTCGCGGCTCGCCCAGTTCAGGGATTCGAAGAACTCCCCCTGGCTGGTCGTTCCCTCACCGGAGGAGACATAGACGATCTCGTCCCGCCCATCCGCCTTCACGGCCCGGGCCATGCCCACGGCGGCGAGATACTGAGTGCCGGTGCAGGCGGTCGGGGAGACCACCCGGAGCGCCTTGGAGGAGAAATGCTCGCTCATGTTGCGGCCATTGCCGCACGGATCCCCCTCGCGCGAGAGCATGTGGAGGAAGATATCTCTGAGGGGCATCCCCAGGCCGACCATGAGGGCCTTTTCGCGGTAGTAGGGGAAGAACCAGTCCTTGCCGGGTCGCAGGGCCATCGCGACGGCGATCTGGAGCTTCTCGTGCCCGCGGCTCGAGGAGTGGAAGGAGCACTTGTTGGCGCGCACGAAGACCTTCATCCGCTCCTCGATGAAGTAGACGCGCAGCATCTTCTCGTAGAGCGCGAGGAGGGTCTCCGAGTCTATCGCGACTCCGGTGACGATCGACGCGGCTCCTGGGTGTTGTGTTGCCATATCCAAGGCTTCCTTCCGTAATGGGTCAAGGATAGGCGGGGGCGGCAGGCGGGCGCAGCAGGAAAAGGAGGGATGTGGCCATAGCATCTTTATTTGCTATGGGTTATGGCTTGCTCTGCCCTGGATTGACATGCCCTGGCGACTGCGGCCTAGAATGGCCGGGGCCGCAAACCGGGGGGTATGACGGATGTTCAGACTCATCCCGATAGTGGCGGGGGTCTTGTTTCTCGCATACGGGCTCTACGCTCTCCACTCCGGGCGCATCATCAGCACCTGGGGGCGCTTCTCCTACCGCCCGAACGCGATCTACTGGATCACGACCGGGGCGTTCCTGCTGCTGGGGGTGATGAACCTGATCATGGGCCTCAAGGTGAGAGGGAGGTAGCTTGAAGCAGAGGGGACCTGATCTTCCTCCGTGCCGGACGAGGCGGATTCCCCGCTGCGTCAGGGAATCCTGAAGAGCTCATCGTACCGATCCCGGTATTCCGCAGTCAGGTCCCTTCCTGAATCATCTACGATCCTGCATGGGCATTTCCTTAGCAGTGGCAGCAGATGTCCCTCGATCTCTGAGTGGATGTCCTCCTTGCCCGGAAGAAACACCGTGATCACCTTGCTGTCCAGGGCGATCATTCCGTTCGTGTCGAACGGTGTCTTGGGATCCTCCAACAGCTGAACGAGCCGTCGGGCCGCGGCTCCTCGGGTCGAGCAGACTACGAAGGTGGGCTTCGAACGGCCAGGGTGCAGGATCGCCAAGGGGTTCTTGGCAAGTTCCCGCTTGAGCTCGTCAATGGGGAATTCCCGATCGTCATCGATCACCAAGTGGAAGAAGGGAACCATCGATGTTCACCTCTATTGAAGGTCCGTGTGGACTGTCTCAGCCCAACCATTCTCGAACGCCGCGTTTTCCGCGGACCCCGTCGGGTGCGGGTTGTTCATGTCCTTGGGATACTTGGGTTGGGCATTGCCGTCATTGTCGACCTTGAACCCCTCGTTCTTGAAATCGGTGTTCGCATCATAGGGATCCCTGACCGACTTGCTCGCGTGCGGTTGTTCGCGCGGAGAACCGGCGTGACCGTCCGGTTTCACCCGCACCATCCCGCCATCCGGGTGGGTGTAGAAGTCCTGTCTCATGGGCTGACCATTCTTATCCAGGATTGGCTGGCCCGTCTTTGGATCGTTGATGTAGCCAGGTTGCTTGGTAAACCCCTTGCTCTGGAGCTCTGCATCGATCTGGTCGGGAGTCTTGCCCCGCAGGTCGAGGTCCTTGACTGACTTGCCATACTGATGTCCGTTGGGGAGCGTCTTGCCAGCTTCGAAGTCGGCCACGGCTTGTGGCTTGCTCTTCCATACCTGTCCTGGGTTCTTCGCACTCCACTCCTGGAATTCCTTCGCGACCTTGGCTCGCTGCGCGGCTGAGAGCTTGGGTTTGGCGGTCGGAGGCGGTGCGGCGTTTTGCGCGTTCGGCCCGGACTGCCCCGCGGCCTGCGCGGCGTTGTTGGGACCCTTCTGGCCGGGACAGCCTGAGAGGCCGTCGATGTCGACCGCCGTGAGGGGATCGGTGGGATAGGCGTAGAGGTTCAGGCTTCCTGAGATCCCGACTGGATCGGACTGGATGTAGCGGGCAAGGAGAGCATCGTAGTACCGGAAGCGGTTGTAGCAAAGACCCGTCTCTTCATCGTAATAGTGCCCGGGACGGCGGAGCGGCATCTCGATCGCGCTTGCCGGATCTATGACGGCGCGTCCGTACGGCTCGATTCGGGCAGTCCAGACCGTCGTGCCGCTGTCATCCTCAACCTGGGTCGGGGTCCCAATCTGGTCGGTGAAGACGAAGTAGCGCCTGCCGCTTGTGGGATCGGCATCGACGTTCACGTACTCGATGAACAGGAATGGGACGAGGGCGCGTTCGTCGGGGTAGACATAGACCCTGAGACTGCCGTCCGTTCTGACTTCCGCCGCGAGACGCGCGTTGTCCCAATAGAAGGTGCGTTGCTCGCCGTCGCCCCAGGCCTTGTGGATGCGACGGCCCAATGGGTCGTACTGGGCCTGCCAGGTGCTGCCGTTCCGATCGCAACGGATCAGTCGGTCAAGGGAGTCGTACTCGTACCGCGTGGGGCCGGCGGGGCCAGACCGCTCGGAGATGCCGTATCGGCTGTCGTGTAGGAAGGACTTCCCGTTCGCCGACCCCAGCAGGTTCCCGGGCAGCACGCGGACATCGGCGAGTCCGGGCTGCCTCAGGAGATTGCCCGCGGCGTCGTACTCGAATGCGCTCTTCCTTCCGTCGGGAGGGATCTCGCCGCTAAGCCGTCCCGCAGCATCGTACAGGTAGGTCGTTGTCCTGGAGTGATCGTCCACGCGTCGGGTAAGGCGACCCTCACCCGAGTACTCATAGGCGTGCTCTCGTGCGAGATCGGGATGCGCCGGAGAGGTCCGCAGTTTCCGAAGGCAACGGCCCCGGTCATCATAGGCAGCCAGCTCGACAGTTCCGTTAGAGAGGCTCTTCGATACCAGGCCCGTCCCCGTGGTCTGGATCCGGTGAAGCGCACCTGTGGGGTCCTTGATGATGATGGCACTGGGGCTCTCGGGATCCCTGTCGTACGTCGTGATGAAGCGTCCGAAGACTTCCGTGATCGCGAGATCGAGGCCCAGGAAGCCGTGAACGATCCCCTTGCCGTCGCGCTCGTCACGACAGATCCGGCCGTAGGCCTCGTAGTCGAACACGACTTCGAGGTCATCAGTGGCTGCACACGTGATGCGGCCCAGCCAGTCGTACTCGAAAGCCTGCCGCTCCCCAGAAGCGAGGATTCGCGCCTTGTGCGCATTCCTGGGGCCTATCTCGAAGGACACGAGCGGCCGACCCTCGCTGTCCAGCTTCTCGATCAAGCTGTCGGCATGGTCGTAGCGGTACTGCTCCATCAGGCGGCCATCGCGGCGGACCTCGATCAGGCGGTCTTTGAGATCGTAGACGAACTGGTGGTCGGCCCCGCCAGGATCGACGACTCGAGTGACATCCCGGCGGCGCGAGTACTCAAAGTGCGTCGTATGGCCTAGGGGATCGGTCTCCTGTTCCTTGAGATTCCAGGACGAGTACTTGAAGCGACGTGTGCCGCCGTCGGCGTCGATGTGTCGGGTCAAGTTCCCGTTGGGGTCGTACTGCCATTGCCTGATGCCGCCCGTCGGGGCGACATTGTGGATGGGCCGTTGCATCGCATCGAGCCGGACTGTGGCGGGCGAAGATGGGTGAGCCCCGCCGTCTTCAGTCGGAGGGAATCCGCCTCCATCGAGACGGGATAGTAGCCGGTCTACGTATTCGATGGGGAGGTGTCGGAGTGCCGGATCCTCCGCGATCGATTCCGGCTGCCTCTCCCCATTCAGAAGGTTCCCGTATTCCCACTCGCGCGGTGTCTGCGGCGGGTCGTAGTAGGAGACCTCCGGTGGAGCCGGCTCAACATGGATCGGCGGCAGCAGACGCCCGAACGGATCGAACCGACCAGTATGCGAACCCCTCTCGTCATAGATATACTTCGTCGCGCTCCCGCCAGGATCGATCTCCTCGACGATCTGCCCGAGCGGATCCATCTTGAAGACGGTACTTCCGCCATACGGATCGACAATCTCGGCTATCGTCCCCCACTTGTCGAAGCGATAGACCCAGCGCCCCCCGTCCCCCGTGGTGCGGATCGTGCACCTGTCTGCGGGCCGGTAGTCGAACCAATCCTCATAGAGGCCATCGTCTCCGACGCTGTGAACACACCGTCCTTGCGCGTCATAGGCGTGGTTGAAGGAGTATCCGTTGCGATCTGTGATGCGGGTCATCCGGTTCCCGGCGTCGTACTCGTACTTGCCTTCCGCTCCGAGGGCGTCGCGCCAGATGATCAGGTTTCCGGCCACGCTGTACCAATAGGAGGCCAAGGTCAGGGCCTGACCATCATCCGGCGTCAGCATGAGAGCGACGATGTGATCGCGGTGGTCGTACTCGATACGGACGGGGCCGCCGAAACTCCCACGAAGCCCGCTCAGCCTTCCGCGCGAATCGTAGAAGAGGTCGATCCGCTCTTCCCGGGACCGCAGATGGACAAGTGGAGCGACCTCGCCGTTGAGGAAGCGGAAGCCCATGATCGGACAGCCCGTCTCCTCGATCTCATAGAGGGTAGGATCAATCTTGCGGAGGAGAAGTCCGTCGAAGACGACCTGATCTCTTCCAGCGGGAATGTGGGGGAACTCAGCGGTGTCGCCCTCCTGGTCGATGTAGGCGAACCCCTTCTCGGTTCGACGCAGCTCTCGCTGGTATTCGTGGCGGAAGCCCCGCCCAATCGGCCCCTCGTTGTGGCTCATCGCCGAGTCGTAGTGGCGCCTCCACTGGAACGGGATTCCGCCCGGGATCTCGTAGTCGAGGAAGGTGTCGACGGTCGCCCCCGTCAGCACGTAGACGGGACAGCCGGGTTTCGCGCACGCCTTGTTGGCGGGGGCCTTGCGCGACTTGAGCATTGCCTTGAGCCTGCTGAAGATCTTGGTCTTCTTGAGGAGCCCGAGGGCCTTCCCCAGGGCCTTGAACAGCCCCTTGAAGATGCCGCCCATGAGGAAACTCAGGAGGGAGGGCATCGGCACGCCGCCGATGATCACGTTTGGAGAGGCGGAGATCGTGAAGCCGATCACTGCTCCGACGCCGGGGTCAAACGACCCGCAGTGCTTGGTGATGTCAACAAACAGACGGCCTGCGCGCGCTCCCTCGACCCACACATTCGAGGACCCGAGGAAGACCTCGTAAAGCGGAACGTAGCCGCCGCACCAGATGCCGAGCCCCATGTCCCCGCAGCGGGCGGCGGGCATCGCGTTGATCAGCGTGCGCGTCGCCCCCGATAGAAACGGGATTGGAATGATTGGCCCTGTGCTCGGGAGTGGGATCGGCGGGGCCGGAGGGATGAAGTTGGGTGGGTGCATGTGCGCGTGCGGCAGACCGATGTCCATGTCCATGATGCGGATCGCCGGTAGTGCGGGGAAGGGGATCATCGCAATAGGCATGGAGATGATCTGTTCAAGGCTTGTGAGCAGATCGAAGGTCGCGCCGATCTTGCCGAGGATTCCGGTCGGAGCGACATCGCCCGGATCCGGTGCTGCCATGCCGGTCAGGACCTTGAACTTCTTCCATGCGTCGCCAGCCTGAGCACGAGCGGAGGTCGCCGCAGCATCGCCGCTGACGCTGTGCCACTTGCCCATGATCCCCTCGGCGAGCCCTGGACCGAAGTCGCCGCCACCGGTCGGATCGGCGGCCCGCTGCTTCAGACCCTCCCCTGTGTGCTTCCAGACATCCGTCCAGCTCGATTGAGGGGCGTTCGGATCCTTTGCGGCCATCTGCTTGTTGGCCGAGTCCATCCCCGCCGCGTTCGCGGTGGCGGAGGTCAACACTTGGGCAATGTCAGCTGGATCCGCCATCGCCGCCGTCTTCCCGGAACTCGCTCAGCCCGCCGATCTTCTGCTTCTGCCTGGTCTCCTTGTAGAAGCGCTCCAGCTTGTCGCAGATGTCGGTCAAGCCCGCCCTGCGCACATCGGCCAGGGCCGGAGCGGTGATGCCGCGATAGAGCTCGAGGGCCGCGATCCAGGCTTCCTCCGCTTCCCCGTTTCGCTTCTCGAGCGCGAGGGTCTTCGCTTTGCAGTCGAGCACATAGGCTTCGCCGGGAGGATTGTTGAGGGCCTTGTTCGTCGCCTGGGCGGCATCGAAGCTGCCAAGCGCTTCGTCGACGCGCCCCTCTCTGTGCAGGGCCACGCCGAGGTTGGTGAGCACCATCGCGAGCAAAGGCTGGCACTTCTGTTCGAGGCAGATCTTGAAGGATTGGACGTATCTATCCTGCGCTTCGGGGAACCGCCCCTGCTCCAGGTAGGTGTTGCCGAGATTGTAGAGGCAGTTGGCCTGCTCGACAGGCTTCTCCGCTTCCCCCGAGAGTCGAAGGGCCTCCAGGTGGAACCTCTCCGCTTCGTCGTAACGCTTGTCCGCGAAGGCGAAGGAGGCGGCCATCATCGTGTATTGCCTGCGCTCATCAGGGGTCAGACGGTCCCCCGCCAGGTCGCTCAGGACGCGCTCTTCGATATCCTCGGGATCCATGTAGAAGTCCTGTGCGATGCAGGCGTCCGAGGCTTGTTCGATTCCTTCGAGAAGGCGGCTCTGCTTCGCCGCGAGCAGGATGAACTTGGCCCAGTCGCTTGTCGTCTCCGCGACAAGCTGTTTCACGCCCGCCGCCAGCCGCGCCTCATCCTCGACCGACGCCGGGTCTAGCAGGAGCACCAGGGATCCGATCTGGTCGGGAAGACAGTCGGCGACCGCCGACACGTAGCCGGCCAGGCGCCTCGCCATGGCGTCGGGGTCGCTCTCCTCCGCCCGGTCTGGCGAAGGGGGAGGCGGAGCAAGATCGACGCCGCTCTGCTTCAGCTCGTCCCGCCAATCCTCGTTGCGACCGACCTGCTCATCGAGAACCTCCCTGAAGTACCGGGCCGGATCCCCGAAGGGGAGATCCACGTAGCTCATGAGGTGGGGATTCTTCTCGTCCTCCTCCAGCTTCACGAGCATCCGCCGAAGTCGGTCCTTCAGATCGGGATCGTGGCGGATCACGAGGAGCCGGAGCCCCGGAGTCTCCATGAACGACCGGATCTCGGTGAGCTTCTCCTCGAAGAACTCTCCAAGTGGCACGCGCAGGGCTTCCCTTAGGCGTTCATCGTAGTGGGAGCGACTTGCCCGGCTCTCCGGGCCGCGCCCCGGTTGACCTCGCCCGATGATAGGCGCGGTGTTGCACCGCGGCAAGCGAATGAGGCAGGCCGGCGAGGGGGCCTCTTTACCCCTGGGTCGACCCGGCCAAGCGGGGCCGGGGGAGAAGCCCTGTGGGAAGACTCTCGCTCCAGGCGCGAAGGGAAGTCCGTCCCCTTCTTGACCCGGATCGTTCGGGATGGCTACGGTCCCGTGCGATGGCATTCAGAAGGGGCGCGAAGACTGCGGGCCGCCGGGCGGGACTCCTCTTCCTTCCGGTGCTCGATCTTGTCCTCGTGGGCCTAGCGCTTTCCTTTTTGGCCATCCTACTCACCGGCGGCGTGATCCTGGAGGTCGGCGGCAGGAAGGTCGATCTGGAGCATGTTCGGCCTTTTCTGGATGGGTTCTTCATCCTTGCCCTGACGCGCTATTTCCTTCGGACGGCGTCGCCCTTCCTGGGAATCGGAAGGTTTTCCCTCGCGACGCTGCCCGAGAGGCTCCTCGGGTGGCTGACGGGCATCTCTCGGGCCCTCGCCGGGCTGGACGCGCGCGCCGCCGTACGCCTCATCGGCTGGATCATCATGGGTTCGATCTGCGTGAAAATCCTGAACGCTTGGTTCTTCTACCCTACATTCCGCATGTCGCATGTGCCATTCTGGCGATTTTCCGATTCCGCCAACACCTGCGATGGCAATGAGTTCTGTCACTCGTAGTGGATAGCCCTTTCCTCCGCCAACGCCATGAGAATCCG
>VGJL01000007.1 GCA_016867495.1 Candidatus Eisenbacteria bacterium
GATTCGGTCCGATGCGCCTAGAAGCTCTTGAGAAGCGCCTCGTTCGTAGGGAACTTCTGCAGCAACGTCAGCAACCCCTGCATCGCCTCATCGGGCTTCTTCCCCGCGAGGACGCGGCGGAGCATCTGAAGACGCGGAAGAAGGTCCGGCGGGACCAGTTTCTCCTCCTTGCGGCTCCCGCTCTTCGCGATGTCGATGCAGGGAAAGATCCTCTTCTCGAAGAGGTCGCGGGATAGGACGAGCTCGGTGTTTCCCGTGCCCTTGAACTCCTGGAAGATCACCTCGTCCATGCGCGATCCGGTATCGACGAGGGCCGTGCCGACGATCGTGAGGCTTCCCCCTTCCTCGATCTTCCTTGCCGCGCCGAAGATCTGCCGCGGGGCCTGCATGGTCGAGGCATCCAGCCCGCCGGTCAAGGTCCTGCCCGTCCCCGAGAGGACATTGTTGTAGGCCCGCGCGACGCGCGTGATCGAGTCCAGGAGAAGGAGCACGTCCTCGCCGGCGAGCACCTTCTGCAGGACCTCGGCCATCGCCTCCTCGGTGCGCTCCACATGCTCGGTCGCGGAGAGATCGGACGACGCGGCATGGACCTTGGCCCTGACCCCTCGCCGGAAGTGCGTGACTTCCTCGGGACGCTCATCGACCAGCAGCACATGGACCGCCATCTCGGGGTGATTGCGCTCGACGGCGTGGGCGATCTCGATCAGGAGGGTGGTCTTGCCGGCCTTCGGAGGGGAGACGACCAGGCAGCGCTGTCCCCTGCCGATGGGGGCGATCAGGTCCCAGGCCCGCGTCGAGAGGTCCCGCGGATCCCCCTCGAGCCTGATTCTCTCGAACGGATCGATGCTCGTTCCCCGCTGGAGCATCGCGAGGAGGCCCTGGAGATCCGCTCCCCTCTGTCGAGGGGCGGCCTGAGGAGGACGGGCATGAGGGAACCTCCGCTCGCTCCCCCGCGATCCCGCTCTCGGGCGGCGACGGTCGCCGCGTCCACTCGACCCGACGTTTCTTGCTGGCACTCGTTCTCCTGAACTGGTGACGCCACGCCCCCGCCTCACTCCCCGGCGAGCCTAGCCCTTCCCGCGCCCGGATGACAGCGCGAGATGCCCGCCGGGAGGCCAGGTCCGGGCTGGCGGCCGACTCTACCCGGTCCTAAGCTCGGTGCTCATGAGGGGCATCTGTCTCACGCTCGGCTGTCTCGCGCTCGGCTGTCTCGCGGCCTGGGCCGCCCTATCCCCGCCCGCTGGGGCGAATGAGGCAAGCGTGCTGGAGACATCCTTCGTCGGGCCTTCGGCCGGCGAACGGCTTGACCTCTATTTCGAATCGAAGGTCCCCCTGGGCTTCTCCGGCGTCGTTCTGGTCTACAAGGACGGACTGATCGTCCTCCACGAGGCGTACGGCTCGGCGGACCGCTCGACCGGCGCCCCCAACACGGTCCAGACCCTCTTCCCGATCGGAGGAATGTCGAGGCAGTTCGCTCTCGCGGCCGTCCTTCGTCTCGCGCACGAGGGGAAGCTCGACCTCAGCCGGCGGGTCGACGCGTTGCTGCCCGGGGATATCGTGGACGGCGCGGATCGAACCATCGCCGAGTTGATCGCGAGGGCGGATGTCGAATCGGGCCGCCTGCTCGAGGCTATCGTCGAGACCGCCTCCGGCACGAGCTATGAGGAGTACCTGCGCGAGAGGATCTTCCGCAAGGCGGGCATGACCAGCACGACCTTCGCGCACCGCCTCGCGCGAGATGGAGAAGGGATCGCGCGCGGCCACGAGGGGCCCCACGCCCTCCTCGAGGCGATGGGTCGCTC
Source organism: Candidatus Eisenbacteria bacterium (assembly GCA_016867495.1). Classification (NCBI taxonomy): domain Bacteria; phylum Candidatus Eiseniibacteriota; species Candidatus Eiseniibacteriota bacterium. The sequence goes on from VGJL01000007.1 coordinate 1,803, forward strand.
CTCGACCCTGCGCCCCTTCCTCTCGATGCTGGACTCGAGCCTGAGGCGAGCGGCGATCCGGCTTCGGCCGGCGGAGGCCTCTGCCGCCGGCGCCGATGGCCTCGGAATGCGCGAGATCGCGACGACAGCCGCGGATCTCTTCCGATGGGAGCTTGCCTTGCGCGGCGGGGAGATCCTGCCGGCGGAATCGAAGCATCTCCTGTTCGGGGTCCCGCGCGGAGCCGAGAGCCGCTGGTTTCTGCCGTTTCAGATCTCTGGCGACTCCCCCGGGTACCAGACCGGGCTTCTGCGCCGCGGCGACCGTGACGTCGTGATCGTGATCCTCCAGAACACCGATATCGGATGGCGGCGCGCTCTCGAGGCGGGAGTGGAAGGAGCTCTCTTCGGCGGAACCGAGACGGGATTGAACCTGGTCATCGCGCTGATCGCGGTGGCCGTCTCGATCTGGCTCTTTCTGGCCACGCTGCGGACGAGACGCTCGAGGCGCCGGAGGCGGCCCCGTCTCGGTCCCCTTCTCCCTTGATCGGAAAGGGCCTAATATGCCGGCGGAGTTGGGTGTCGGAGTCTGTCGTCCCACAAGAAGGAGGTTCGCCATGAACCGTAGCCGTTCGTCGAGAGGAGCAATCGTCGGCTGTATGGTCCTCGGAGCCATCTCCCTGTGCGCCGCGCCCGCGCCCGCGACCACCACGCGGTGGAGCAGCATGCAAGTCCCGGTCGGCCTCGGCCGGGATGACGCGAGCGTGGAGTACTTCCCGACCCTTGCCGACGAGATCTCGAGCGGCATCTATGCCGACCCGGGTCTGGACCGAGGCTGTCCCTGTCCCCCTGGGATCTGCCGAGAGGAATCGGCCAACCTCGCGCCGTCATCGAGAGTCCCAAGGGTCCTGTGGATTCCCCCTCTTCGATCCCCTCGCCTCTTCCTGGCCGCGCGAGGATCAGAGGAAGTCCGCATCGGAGCGACGGGATGGCGGCCGGGCGGAGTCATGATCGGGATTGCCGGGCTCTACAGCCACAGGTTCGATCAAGCGACGGAGGAGTACCGCCTGGTGACGCAGTCCGGGCCGGAACTGCGTCATGGGGACCGGTCTACGAAGAGAGATCTCTACTACGGGATCCTCGGGTGGCGCGCGGGGGATCCGGGCGGAACCTGTCTCGACGGAGCGCTCGGATTCGGATTCGATCGGCGCTCGATCGAACGGCGCCAGATCGATAGCCCGCGCGAGGAGATCCTGCGGACCGATCCGATCGACCGGCCGAGCTGGCAGGCCACCGGTCTCTTCACACAGCCACTCCGGGGAGGAAACCTGCGCGCCCTGTTGGGAGGCGGATGGGAGCGAGGCGAGCAGGACGTGAAGAAGTACAGCATCGACGGGCTCGATGTCGCTCCCGGACATCGCGCAGCCGGACCGCGCACGAGCAGCGTCTATGGAGATCTGGCCTGGATGGGGCAACTCGGACAGGTTCGCCTCTTCTGCTGCGGCCTCTCCCTCACCCGGACCCAGATGCGCGACACAGATTTCCCCGGCCCGGTTGTCTCGATCCGTCAAACGACGGCGCGCCGGTTCCAGGCGACCGCTTTCGCCGGAGCCGAGGTCATCCCGCTTCCGTGGCTCGCCCTCCGCGCCGGAGCTTCGAAGTGCTACGAGGATGTTCGTTCGAGCAGCGAGCTGGAGCGGAGCTGGCCGCACGCCTCCGTTTCAGTGAATGAGACAGACACCAGCCGCGGCTTTCGCGCCCCGGCGGTCACGACAGGGATCGGGCTTCGCCACAAGAAGCTCCGCGCCGACCTTCAGCTCGACCTGGGGACCGCGCTCTCCTACATGTTCAACAGGGCGTCCGTGAGCTACGAGTTCTAGAGTGGGTTGAGGGCATCTGGTTCAAACTGGCGGCTACACATCGGGCCGCATCCCTCCGATAGATAGGCGGGGCGGCGGCCGGGGGCGGGGAGAACTCCCCGATCCGGCCGGGGCTCCGCCCTTTCACGGAGGGATCCACAGCATGGCCACGCAGAGCGTCCTGTTCCTTGAAGTCATCGAGTGGTTCGACCCGAGCGGCAAGGAGATCGTTCACCGGGTTCCCGAGCAGGGGTCGGCCGAGATCAAGTGGGGCGCGCAGCTCACCGTCAGGGAGAGCCAGGCCGCGGTCCTCTTCTATCAAGGCCGGGCCTACGACGCCTTCGGACCGGGGCGCCACACCCTGAAGACCGCCAACGTGCCGATCCTGACCAAGATCCTGAGCATCCCCTGGGGGATGACCAGCCCTTTGCGGGCCGAGGTCGTCTTCGCGAACATGAAGCTCTTCACGAATCTCAAGTGGGGGACGCGCGAGCCGGTCGCCTTCAAGGACGCGGAGCTGGGGCTCGTGCGCCTGCGCGCCTTCGGCATCGGCAACATCCGCGTGGCGCAACCTGTCCTCTTCATCAACACCGTCGTCGGGACGCAAGGGATCTACTCGACGGCCGACCTCGAGGAGTACCTGAGCCGCGTGATCGTCTCGCGCCTGAACGACCACCTCGGCGAGGAGCTCGACACTCTTCTGAATCTGCCGGGGCGTTACGAGACCCTCTCGCAGGGCCTGATCGCCCGCCTCAGGGACGACTTCGACCGTCTGGGGCTCGCCCTGGCCGACCTCTACATCGATTCGATCACTCCCCCCGAGGAGGTCCAGCGGGCGATCGATGACAAGAGCCGCCTCTCCCTCTTCGAGGACCTCAACAAGCTGCTTCGGATGAAGGCTGCGATGGCCGTCGAGAAGGCTGCCGCCGCCGAGGGGGCGGCCGGGACGGGCCTGGGCATGGGGATGGGGATGATGATGCCCGCCTTCTTCGCCCCTCATCTCGCTCACGGAATGCGGGAGGAGATCGGTCCGGCCGGCAAGGACGCGATGACCCAGGAGGGACAGGCATGGGGGGCCGTCTCGACGTGCTCCGCCTGCACGCATCCGATCCAGGCGAGCGCGCGGTTCTGCCAGCATTGCGGCCAGCAACAGATCATCCACGCCCGGTGCGCTTCCTGCGGCGTGGAGTTGCCCCCGGACGCCAGGTACTGCCCGGGCTGCGGAGTCGCGGCATCGGAGAAGCCTCGCCCCAGGACGTGCCCGCATTGCGGGACCGAGAACATGCATCATGCGACCCACTGCAACCAGTGCGGCGAGAAGCTCGACTAGCCCGTCCCTGCGGATCCTGCATGAGTGCCCGCAGTGCGGGGGCCCGGTCGATCTCGAGGAGACCGATCGGCTCCTGACTTGCGGCTATTGCCGCGTCCGGCTCCAGATCGCGGGACCGGGCCCGCGCCGCCTCTTGCTCCCGCCGAAGGATCCGTTCGATCCCGACCTGTTCTACATCCCCTACTGGCGGATCAAGGGGCAGGTCCTGACCTGCACCTCATCCGGGCTCGTCCACTCGATCGTCGATCGCACCTTCAGGGCGATCGAGGACGACGCCCTCCCCTTGACCCTCGGCTTCCGGCCCCAGGCGATGAGACTTCGCTTCGCGACGCCCGAGACGCAGGGCCGCTTCCTCGCTCCGAGCGTCACGCTCGAGACTGCGGTGGCGGCCACCCTGAGATCGCTCCGCAGTCCCCTAGAGGAATCGAGGATCTTCGAGACCCTCCTTGGCGAGACGATGAGCGTCGTCCACCTTCCGGTGATCCTGCGCGACGGCATTCTTGACGCGGTCGTGGGGGCGCCGCTCACCTCGGCGGACAGGCTCCTCGCCGCGCGGCGCGGGCCGCTCGCGGCCGCGGGCCGGCGGGTCTCCGCGGGGGGCGGCCGCCCGCTGGATGCCGCGAATCAGATCGACAGAGAGAATCTCGGCGTGCAGTTCCTGCCGACCCTCTGTCCGGAGTGCGGATGGAGCCTGATCGGCGAGCGGGACAGCCTCGTTCTCGTTTGCCCCACCTGCCGGACCGCTTGGGAGGCCGACGACCGCCGCTGGAGCAAAGTTGCCCTGGCCAGCCTTCCCGGCGTATCGGAGAGCGCCCGCCTCCTCCCCTTCTGGCGCATCCGGGCGAGCATCGAGGGCCTGTCTCTGAGGACGCGGGTCGATCTGGTCCGCCTGGGGAATCTGCCGGAGACTCCCGGCGTCGGTCGCGAGGACGGGCCCCTCCACTTCTGGAGTCCCGCCTTCAAGCTCCACCCCGAACACTACCTCCGGATCGCCGCCACGATGACCCTCGCCCGCCCGGAGCCGTCAGCCGAGGCGAATCTGGAGAGCCTCCCGATCCACCCAGTCACCCTCGCGCGAAACGAAGCGATCGACGCCGTCAGGGTGATCGTCGCGCGCATGGCCCGTCCCGCCCGCCCGGTCATGTCTCGCCTTGCCGGGGCGCGCATCGATGTCGAGGAGGCGACCCTGGTCTGTGTCCCGTTCGAGTCGCATGGATCCGATCTCATCCAACACGCGATCCCCCTCTGCGTGAACCGGAACCTCCTCGAGCACGGCAGGCACATCTGACCGGCGGCGCGACCGCTCGCCTCTCGGATCCGGTCGAAGACGTCCAGCGCCCTGCCCTCCGAGCCACGCGCGGCGCCGTGCTATCCTCCATCCTTGTGAAGCGCAGACGGCATCTCGGGCTCCTTTCGCCGATCGCGGCGCTCGCGCTCCTCTGTTCGCCGCACCAGGCCGCGCGGCCGCAGTCCTCCGTCGACGCTCCGCGCGTCGGCCTGATCGAGATCGAGCGCCTCCCGATCTTCCCGAACAACGCCGAGGCCGGGCTTCCTTGGTTCATGCGGGCGACCAATCGCCTCCACGCGATGACGCGCGAAACGGTGATCCGGCGCGAGCTCCTCTTTCGCGAGGGGGATCCCATCGACACGCTTCGCCTGCGGGAGTCGGAGTACCTCCTGCGGCAGCGCGGGCTATTCGAGTGGGCCGCGATCGATCATCAGGTGCGCGACAGCATGGCCGTCGTTCGCGTTCGAACACAGGATCTCTGGACCCTGGGGATCATCCTCTCCTACGAGAAGCAGGCGGAGATCTCCTCCCTGACATTCGGCATGCGCGACCGCAACTTCCTCGGAAGCGGCAACACGCTCTACTGGTCGCAGATGCTCTCGACCGACCAGGACGCCTTCATCGGGATGGTCGAGCTGCCCCGCCTGGCTGCGACCCGCGGGAGCCTGTCGTTGCAGTTCTCGGAGCAGGGCGAGGCTGCCACGCGCTCCATCGGTCTCGGGCGGCTGCCCGAGACTCCGCTCGATGAGTGGGGATGGGGCATCGGCGGGCATCTGACCCGCGGAGAGAAGCGGTTCTTTCAGTCCGGCGAAGAGGTCGGCTCGTCGGGCTTCGAGAGACAGAGCGCGGGCGTCCACCTGGGGCGCTACCCGTCCGGAGCGCTTCAGGTCGGCTACGGCGCCGGATGGGTGGAGCGACGGATCGATCCGCACGGTGAGGCGAAGAGCCTCCTCGAGGAGGCGCCCCCCCCGCCGGCCTTCGAGAAGCGAAGGCACGGCGGGCCCCTCGCCTTCGCATGCGCGACGAGCCGCCGCTTCGTCCCCGCGATGAACCTCGAGCGCTATGGCGTGGTCGAGGACTATCCGGTGGGCTTCATGGGCCACCTCACCGCCCTGCCCAACAGGAGATGGCGAGAGGATCGAGACCATGCGTTCCTGCTCCAGTCGACTCTGGCCGGCGCCTTGATCCCCCTGCCTCATCTCAGCATCGGTATCGAGGCCTACGGCGATCTCTTCCTCCGCTCGGACCGCCGCGCGGGAGATCGGCTCCTTCGCGGCGCGATGACGGCGATGTGGCAACCCTCTCCCAGGCTTCTCACGATCGCCCAGGGATTTCTCCTCCGAGGCAAGGAGCGCCCCGCGACTTCGGTCCACTACCTTGGGGGCGCCTCGGGCCTGCGCGGCTTCACCACGCGGGAGTTCGAGGCGAGAGACTATCTTCTGGCGACGCTCGAGCAGAGGATCTGGAGCGGAATCGAAGTGGCGTGGGTCGGAATCGGCGCCAACCTCTTTGTCGATGCCGGGCTCCCCTCTCCCCGGGAGGGATTCCGCGGCGTCTCCTGGCGCGGCGGTTTGGGCGGAGGGCTCCTTCTCGGCCTGCGCAAGTCATCCCAGAAGCCGATCCGCGTGGAGATCGCCTGGAGAACCGACCGAGAGGCAGATCCGACCGTGTCGATCGCGACCAGCACGGTCTTGCGTCTGATTCCCAAGCTCGCGATCCCGACGCCGATCTTCGACCCGCCCCGCTAGGGGAACTCGACCGGATCTGAGGGGCGGCCGGACGGCGGCAGGCCCGACCGGGAGTCGGGGCCGGGGCTTTCGTGAACTAGGAGGGCTATTGGGGGGCTTTCTCCGCCCGGGAGGTCTCCGGATTCAGGAAGTCGTAGAGTGCCTTCACCTCGGCGTATCCCCGGCTCTGGCGTCCGGAGGAGCTTGTCCCCATCCATCGACTGAGCTGTCGCTTGACCACTCCTCTTCTTGCGCCGCCGACAAAGAACGCCTCGTAGATCATCTCCTCGATGTTCTCGATCCTCTCTCGATCGGTGACGCTTGCAAACGAAGCGAGCAGCTCCTTTCGATGACACGCCAATCAAGGCCGTCCGACTGGCGGTGTCCTGTCGAGCCATCTCCCTTCGATCTCCTGTCGAATCCCCTGTCGAGTCTCCTATCGAGCCATGTCCTATCGAGCCATTGCGAAGCCAACGGCCAAGCCGTATGCTGGTTGCGCTCGGCAAAGCAGGAGGAGCGCCATGAAAGCCCTCGCAGTCCGAATCCTCTTGCCGGCGATCGCGCTCGCCGGCATCGCCAACCTCGGTTTCGGAGCGATCCCCTATCTCACCTGGGATGATGCGGAGGTGGTGGATTCGCCGGTCACGATCCTCCCGTCCTCCTCCGGAGCATCGGCCATCTACTGGGAAGGCCAGTGGCGCGTCGTGTACGAGAAAGAGGGCGACATCTACCTCTGCACCAAGGATGCCGCGGGATGGGCCACGCCGTTTCCCGTTGCGGACGGTGCCTCCGACTCACGCAACCCGCACTTGGCGGACATGATGGGGAACCTCTGCGTCGTGTGGGAGGACGATCGGTCAGGCCATACTGAGATCTGGTCCCGCAGACTTCATGCCGGGCAGTGGACGCAGGAGGAATGTCTCACCTGTGACGACGTCTCCTCCAGGGCTCCGGCCGTCGCCGCGACCTACTACGCCGGTATGGTCGCATGGGAGGACAGCACAGCGAGCTCCTTTCGCCTGTGGGCAAGAACGTGGTCCGGCACAACATGGGGACCGCCATCCAGCGTCTCGACGAATCCGGCCAACGCCCGCGATCCGTCTCTGGCTTGTTCCTGGATGCAGACGATCTTCGTATCTTGGGCCGATTGGCGCCACGGACTCCCTCAGATCTACGTGAGAGAGTGGGAGTCCGGGTGGGGAACCCAGGAACGAACACCGCCGGTCTCATCGCCGTGCCGCCATCCATCGATCCAATCCTCCGTCTGCTGCGGCGACGCTCTTGTTAATGACATCTCAGTCGCATACGAGGTAACCGAACCGGACGGCATCACGGAGGTCTGGCGCACGGACCGGCGCTTCTACGACTGGACTGTGGAGCGTGTCTCGACCGACGATCAGATCCCGTCAATCTGTCCCAGCACCGCCGGTCTCGACTACAGCGTCGGTGAGTGTGGGGATGGGGGTTACGTACCCAAGTACTATGAAACCTTCACTGAGGTCCTGCTTGGCGGTCTCCGACGACATACGGCGGTCGAGCATCCCGGGGTTGGAGCGGATCAGTTCGACGTTCTTACCGAGAGCGGGCTCGACAAGTCTTCGATCGCCCTGACCACGGACGAGCAGTTCGCCGACATCTTGGTCTTCTACATCGAGATGAGGGACGGCGTTCCCACGCTTCTCGTGCGCCACGGGGTTGCGCCGCGTTACGACAGCGTAGTCTACGAGACCCCGCGCGCGTTGCTGATCTCGCCAGCCGGCCTCCCCGGGACCGCTGTCCGCGCCTACAACCGCTGCCCAATCATACCCCCGCCTGTCGGCCACGCTCTCGAGATCGAGTTCTCCGCCCCGCTCGATGCCGCCCTCACGTGGGACGCCGGGCAGGAACACCCGTTCGTCCATGCGGTCACCGACAGCGGGGGCGTGGCTCTTTTCTCTATCTCCGGCGGCGGTTGTTCCCAAGCGGGGTCCGCGGACCTCAGTTGCGACGGATTCCAAATGCCCCTGCGAGTATGGCCCGGCGCCAAGTCCCCTGACGTGAACGGCGACTGCGTCGTCCTCGAGGACGACGTCGCTTACGTCAAGGCCCGGCTGGGTTCCAATGACTTCTGCGCTGATCTCGACGGATCAGGGCTCGTGAATGAAACCGACCTGGCGCTCGTAGAGGCCACCCTGGGAGATATCTGCCCATCACTTGCGGCGATCGAAGATACCCGCGAGGGGCGCACCATGAGTCTCACCTCCAGCCCCAATCCGGCGAGCAGGAGCGTTGTCCTTCGCCTCTGGCTTCCGGTCGGCGGCGAGCGCGCTCAACTGCGCATCGTTGACGCGGGCGGCCGGCTTGTCCGCTCTTGGAACCGTGGTTCCTGGTCCGCCGGCACAAACACGGTCCTGTGGGATCTGCGCGACATCTCCGGCCGGTCGGTCTGTCCGGGGATCTATTTCGCCACCGCCGCCTCAGGCAAGGACCGATCCTCCCGAATGATCGCTGTCGTCAAGTAGACCGTCGCACCCCCTTGACTCTCCTTCCGCGCGCGGAGGATCATCCTTCACGATCGAGGCCGCCGGAACTCTCCGGGGAAGGCGATCGCGTTCGCTCCCCGCGAGCAGGCGGCGGCCGGGCCGCGGACCGGAACTCCCTGGAGGGGCCAGTGATGAAACCTGCAGTCCTTCTCTTATCGTTCCTGCTGATGATCGGCGCGCCGGCGCGAGGGCCGGCGATGAATGACCCGCAGGCCGCCGCCGCGCTCGACAGGTTCATCGAGGCGACGGGAGGGCTGGAGGCGCTGCGAGGACTGAAGAACATCTCCCTCCACGCGACCGCTGAGGCATATGGCAACCAGTACGACTTGAAGCTCCTCTCCGACGGGCGCTTCCGCATGGAGGCGCGGGATCGCATCACCGTCTTCGACGGCGAGAAGTACTGGCAGTCCTACTACGGAATGTCGCGGGAGCTCACGGGGGAAGCGATCGAGGGGCTCCGGGAGGTCGGCTTCAGGGAGGGCTTCCTCCATGGCCTCCTCGACCGGGAGCTCAAGCCGATCCCCCTTGCCCACGCGGGCCGCGAAGCCAAGCGCGGACGCTCGTGGGATCTGCTGTTGTCAGCGCGGGAAGACGGCGCGCGCAGGACCTTCTACTTCGACGGCGAGACGGGCCTGCTGGACAGGATCGTCGAGATCGTGCCCGACTCGACTCTCCGGGAGAGAAAGAACCTCTACACTTTCTCCGACTACCTGGATGTCGGCGGACTCAAGCTTCCGACTTCGATGCACGGCACCTGCGTCACCAACGGGAACGAGTTCCAGCCGCTCACGCGCTTCACGGATCTCGCGCTCAACGCGGAGATGGAAGAGTCCTCGTTCTCGAGGCCCGAGACGACGGCGCCCGCCGCCGTCGCCGCGGACGGAGCGCTCTCGGGGGTGGTGCTCGGCGTCTCAGGCCGGGGCAGCCTGATCACCAACATCACGAACGCCGACCTTGAGAAGCTGCAGGCCGAGGATCGGTCGACGCTCGAGGTGGAGATCAGGGGCATGCGGACCCGCCACCTCCTCCTCAGGGATCCGCAGGGGCTCTCGGATGTCTCATCCGGCGACTATGTGGCGACCTTCAATCAGACCCCGGCGCTCTGGCTCGTCAAGGCCTACGTCGGGATGACAAGCGACCAGCCCTATGAGGTGGGTGACGCGCTGCGACTGAGCGTCGCTCGGACTCCCGAGAAGGAGGAATGACCATGAAGGGCTCCATCGTCACGCGGCCATCCGGTAGGACAGGAATCGGAGGGGAGGCGCTGTCGGTGCGCAGGCGGCTTTTCGGGCTCCCGCTCGCCATCGCCCTCTCGATGGCGGCCGGCGCGGCCCCGGCGGCCGATCCGCCCGCGCAGACCACCCCGTCGGCGGACCAGGGCCGAATCCGGCATTACAACACCCTCGGCAAGACGGGGCTCAAGGTCTCGGACATCGGCTTCGGCGCGGGGACGGTCACGGAGGCCGCGCTCGTCGAGTATGCGCTGGATCTGGGCATCAACTACTTCGACGCGGCCGAGAGTTACGCCCGCGGGGGGTGCGAGAGGGCGATCGGGGAAGTCGCGGCCCGGCGGCGGGGCGAGATGGTCATCTGCACGAAGCTCGATCTCGACGGCAACGCCACGAAGGAAAGCATCATCACGAGGCTCGACGGCTGCCTGGAGAGGCTGAAGACCAGCTATGTCGACATCCTGATGATCCACGGCGGGAACCCCGATGCGGTTGCGAATCCGGCCGTCTACGTTGCGTTCGACGAGCTCAAGAAGCAGGGGAAGATCCGCTTCACGGGCATCTCCCATCACGGCCCCAACCTCGCCGCCGAGCTCAGGCCCGTGATCGACGCGGGCAGGATGGACGTGATTCTCTGCAGCTACGATCCTTACGGCGATCCCGACATCCCGGCGATGCTCGAGGAGGCGCGCAAGAAAGAGATCGGCCTCGTGGCCATGAAGATCCTGACCTCGGCGCGCGCCGACAGTCTCGCCGAGTTCAAGTCCGGCAAGCATCCGTTCCACATCGCCGCTCTGCGGTGGGCTCTCAAGGAATCGGGAATGGACACCGCGCTGATCAGCTTCACGATGATGGATCAGATCGACGAGTTCATCCAGGCATCCGGAGCGGCGCTGGATTGATCCGCGCGGCGAGTTTTCCCTTCCTATGCGTCTCGATGCTGGTCGCGGCTCCTGGGCCGGCGGTCGCCGCTCCTGAGCCGGCAGTCGCGGCGGAAAAGGCGGCCGCGGCGCACGAGGTCGAACAGGCGATCTCGGCGGCCGTCCTCCCTCCCGCGAACATCCTTCCGGGATGGTCGCTCGCGGAGGCGTGGCGTCGCTTCGAGGCGGAGGATCTCTGGCGGCACATCGACGGCGCCGCCGACCAGTACCTGAGCTTCGGCTGCAGGTCCCTCGATGCGGCCTACTACCGGGAAGAGGGAACGGATGCCGAGATCGCGGTCGAGATCTACACGATGGCCGATGCGCTCGGCAGCTTCGGCCTCTACATGCTCGAGCGCTCCTCCACCGGTCCCCGGCTTCCTCTCGGGGGGCAAGGCTACCGGAGCGGGGGCGATCTCGCCTTCTTCGGCGGAACCTCCTACGTGAAGCTCCGGGCCTATCCGGACGATGAGCCTCGGCGGACCGCGTCGCTGCGAGTCGCCGATTGGATCGCGGCCAACGCCCTTGCCGCAAGGGCCTTTCCCCCGGAGCTGCAGGCCTTCCCCCGAGAGCGGCTCATCGAGGACTCCTTCGGCTTCGTCCCGCGGGGCGCGCTCGGCCTCGCGGGCCTGGAGCGCGCCCTGACCGCCCGCTACCGCAAGGACGACGCGGAGCTGACCCTCCACTGGACGCGCGGGACCGACGCGGACAGCGCCCAGGTCCTCTTCGCCAGGCTCGGGTCGTCGATCGAGAGGCGAGGCGTCGGGCGGCTCCGGCCGATCAGGATCGCCGATGCCGACGGCTGGACGGCCGAGATGAAATATCAAGGCCCCGTCATGGTCGCCCATCGAGGGAGGGACATCATCCTCGCCTCAGGCAGCGCGGACACTGTCTGGATGGCGATCTCGATCGAGCGCCTGCTCTCGAATCTGCGCTAGCCCACCCGCAGCACGGCGGCCTGCGCCGAGAGGCGATCCTCCTTCAGACGGATGAGCGCCTCGTTGGCCTCCTCGAGCGGGAAGACCTCGATGTCCGTCCGGATCCCGATCCTCGCGGCCAGATCGAGCAGCTCCCTCGCGTCCCGCCGCGTGTTGGCCGTGACGCTCACCAGCTCTCGCTCCTGGAACAGGTGAGCGTCGTAGTCGAGCTCGGGGATCCGATCGAGGTAGATCCCCGCGATGGCGAGCCTGCCCCCCCTTCTCAGGGAGCGGAGGGCCCCGGGAATGACGCTGCCCGCGGGCGCGAAGGTGACGGCGCAATCGACGGGCCGCGGGGGTGTCTCGCCCGGCCCGCCGCTCCAGGCCGCTCCCATCCGGCGCGCCCGCTCTTCGGCCTCCTTTCCGCGCGTGACGACGAAGACCTCGCAACCCCACGCCCGAGCGATCTGGATCGCGATGTGGGCGGCGGCGCCGAATCCGTAGAGGGCGATCCGCATCCCCGGCTCGAGGCCGCTTCGCTTGAGGGCGCGATACCCGATGATCCCCGCGCAGAGCAGCGGGGCCACCTGCGCGTCGTCTCCCATCTCTGCCGGGATCGGGTGGGCATACGAAGCTGGGACGGCGACCTTCTCCGCGAAGCCCCCATCGCGATGAAGCCCCGTGAAGACCGGCGCCTCGCAGAGGTTCTCGCGCCCCTCGATGCAGGGATCGCAGCATCCGCAGAGGCGGTTGACCCAGGCGACGCCCACCCGGTCGCCCGGGCGAAACCGGGTGACCGCGGAGCCGAGCGCCACGATCCTCCCCACGGCCTGGTGGCCGGGAATGATCGGAAGTCGCACCGCTGCCAGCTCCCCTTCGACAACGTGGAGATCGGTCCGGCAGACCCCGCAGGCGGAGACGCTGACGATCACCTCGTCGGGACGCGGCTCCGGATCGGGCACCGACTCGAGCGAGAGCGGGCGCGTCGGCGCCATGGCCGGCCTCGCAAGCAGCATCGCGTGCATCTCATCCTCCGCGACTCAGGAAGCGACGGCTTCCATCAACGAAAGTAGGCTTCCCCCGCAACCGATGGGAGGCGGCCGTCGATGTCGAAGTAGCCCGCGGCCCTAAACCCCGCCCATCCGTCCCGCCTCACCTGCGCGTCGTAGATCAGAAAGTCGGGATATCCCGATCCCGAGGAGCAGGGATTCGAGAGCAGGGCGAGATCGAAGCCGGCCAGATCGGTCCCGGCGATGACCTCGACCAGTCGATCCGGCGCAAGCGGGTTTGCCGCAACGAAGCGGGCCGCCAGCCCCTTCCCCTGATAGAAGCGTCCGTCGCCGGGATCGGGAGGCTCTCTGCGCGCCTCGGCGAAGTCGTGCCTCCCGATGGTGGCTTTCCTGTCCCGTCCGCGAAGCTCGACTCCGAAGGGTTCGACCGCGATCGGGAGCGACGACTCGATCTTCGCGAGAACAGCGTTGGCGCCGGGAATCGCGTAGAGGATCAGATTTCTCGTCGCGATCAACTTCTCGGTCACCGCCGTGTCCGCGACAACGGGCGCGAAGCCATCGGCGCGAAGATACCAGGCCTGGGCATCGAGGACGGCCGCCCTCCGCATCGCTCGATTCTGCGCTTCGTCCCCCCCCGTCCCGTAGACCAGAACGAACGGATCGAAGAATGCGGCCTTCAGCGGTCCGCGGAAGCGCCGCGACCGCTCCGCCCCGGAGAACTCCCAGCGCCCGCCCTCCAGGCGGAAGAACACCGATCCCTCGCGCCACTCGGTCCTCAGCAGACCGCCGTCCGCGCGGAAGGAGAGCGGACCCGGCGCGGCGACGCCTGATGGGTCGATCGAGAATGCGCGCACGCCCGCGGTGCGAATCTCGAAGCCGGTCTCCTCCCCGCGCAGAACGCGGGCCTCCACCTCGATTCGATCCAGGGGGCGCATCGCCTCCTCCACAGTCAGCCAGTGGGCGCGGGAGCAGACGCCCAGATCCGCACTCACGAGATGGACCGTATCGGGATCGCTCCTGCGACGCTGCGTCGAGAGAAAGGCCATCATCTCGGAGTCGTCGACGCAGTCGACTCCGGGCGTCTCCGGACGATCCCACCAGTGTCCCATCCCCGGCGCCTCGCGGTAGATCACCCTCGCCCCCGCCTCGCGCGCCCTCTGGCTCAGCATCCGTCCGTGAAAGACCGGCACGTTGTCGTCGGCTCCGCCGTGCAGGACGAAGACCGGCATTCCGCGCGCGTTCCCCATCAGGGGAAGCGGATTGTCCGGAGCCATCGCCCGCTCCCAGAGGACCCGAAGGCGCGGATCTGCCGCCGCCGCGTCGCGCCGGAGCGTGAAGGGGACATAGAGTGCGAAGCTCGCCCAGCCGGCGCTCGGCGCCAGGGCGGCGAAGCGGTCGGCGTGCGCGAGCCCCACGTGCCAGGTGCCGTGCCCCCCCATCGAATGCCCCGTCAGGATCACCCGATCCTGATCGATCGGGAAGCGCTCGAGAATGTTGTCCAGCGTCTCCATCGCGTTGCGCCTGCCCCAATCCTGCCAGTCGAAGCCGAAGGGGCGCGTGTTCGTCGGGGCCGCGACGTAGGCCCAGTCCTTGGGCGCGTAGGAGCCCGCCTGAGGATCCGGGCGGACGCCGGCCCCGTGGAGAGAGAGGATCAGCGCGAATGGCCCGCGACTGTCGCTTGATGGCGGCAGGAGGGCACAGTGCTGGACCGATCCGTCCTGCCTCGATCGAAAAGTCAGGATCCGCGAGGCGGACTTCTCCCGCACGCGAAGGGAACAGGGGTAGGCCCGATCGACTCCCTCCGCCGAGACGACGATCTTCCCACGCCAGAACGCCCCGCCCGGCGCGGACGACCGCGCCCACACCGGAAATGGGAGCTTCAAGATCCCCTCCGGAGGAAGGCACGGGATCGGGATCTCGACCGTCTCCTCCTCGACCATGCCCTCATCCCCGAACCGCAACAGGGCGCCGCGGATCTCGCGTCCGCTCGTATTGACGATCGGAGCGGCCCCCCAGCCCTCGAGCGCCTCACCCTCGACAAGGTCGGGGAGCGTCAGGTCGCCCGCCAGCAACTCGAGCGGACCTCTCGATCGCACGAGACGCAGCGAGACTTCGCGGGGACCGAATCCGGAAACGCGGACGACCACCGAATGCCGCCCCGCCTCCAGATCGATCGGCGCGCGAAACTCCCCGATTCCGTACGGATTCCCCACATAGCGCGCCCCGTCGATGTAGAGCGTGCCGATCCCCGAGGTCTCGATCCCGTAGCTCCCCGGCGAGTCGAGGTCGATCGTTCCATGGGCCAGCGCGGCGCCGACGATCCCCGCGACCCCCCATTGATCGCTCAGCGCATCCCAGTCGACCCCCTGGTGCTCGAGCTTGAGCATCCCGCCGTCCGACGAGACGCGGGTCCAGCGCGCCCACCCTCCCGGCGCCATCAGGCTCGGGACGGAGTCGCCCTCGACGGGCTCGACACGCGCGGGATCGATCGGCCAGGCCGGATCGACGAGCCCTTCGCGTGATCCCACGGGGAATGGCCCGATCACCAGCCACTGGGCGACATGGAGGGTATCCCCCGCGCCTGATATGGCCGGAGCGAGCGTCGCGCCCAAGGAATCCGCCGCGCCCGCGGGCGATCGGATGGGCGCGCCAAGGGCGAGGACAATCACGAACGCCCCGCATGCGCGCGATAGCGCGGCCGGCGAAGCGGGAATGCCCCGGCGCGCTCGCGTCGCGTCTGCTCGCCTCTCAGACTCCGTCAAGCCCATCTGGGCCGCCGGGCCGCGGCATCTATCGTTCAGCCTCCGGCCTCCTGTGCACCAGGGTCGCCGACGCCTGGGCGGTCGGCAGCAAGAGGACCTCCGCCACATCGACATGCGCGGGGCGCGTCGCGCAGAAGAGAACAACCTCCGCGACGTCGTCGGGCGTGAGCGGCTCAAGCCCCTGGTAGACGCGTCGCGCCCGCGCCTCGTCCCCGTGGAAGCGGACGAGACTGAACTCGGTCTCGACCAGACCGGGATCGACGGTCGTCACTCTGATCGGCGTGTCGACGAGGTCCATCCGAAGCCCCGCGGAGAGCGCGCGGACCGCCGCTTTTGTGGCGCAGTAGACATTCCCTCCGGGATACGACTCGTGGCCCGCGATCGAGCCGATGTTGATGATCTGTCCCCTTCCCCGCCGCAGCATCCCCGGCAGGACGGCGCGGGTGACATGAAGAAGCCCCTTGATGTTCGTGTCGATCATCTCCGCCCAGTCGTCCGGGCGCCCGTCCTGCAGCTTGTCGAGCCCGCGGCTCAGTCCCGCGTTGTTCACGAGGAGATCGATCGAGGACCATGCATCGGGAAGAGCGGCGATCGTCTTCTCGACGGCCAGCTCGTCACGCACGTCGAGGACGAGCAGATGGATCTCCGTCCGGAGTCGATCCGCGATCCCCCGCGCCGCTTCCGCGAGCCTCTCGCTCCGGCGCGCGGCGAGCAGGATACGCGCCCCTTCCCGCGCGAACGCTTCGGCGCAGGATCGGCCGATCCCGCTGCTTGCCCCGGTGATGAAGACCGTCGAGCCTCGGAGCGTCATGGCAACCGACTCTAGGTGCCGCCCCCGAAGGGGTCAAGCCGGCAGGATGGCCGGCAGAACAGCGCTCCCCGGCTCTCGCAGCGGCGGCGCCATCGCCCCTGGACAGATCGCGGGCGAAGCCCGCCGCGCGGCTTCGCCTCTTCCCGCCCCGCCTCCCGGCTGCTAAGATCTCCTACTGGATTCCCGAAGGGGAGGCGCGGCCGCCCAAGAGGGCGGGCGGGGCGGAGGGAGCCGTCTGGGCCTGCAGGGCCCCGCGGCGCGACTGCTCGCTTCTCAGTGGCCGCCAAACCGGTCTAGGAGGGGAACGTGAACCACAGTATCCATCGAATCTCTGCGTTGTTTCTGGCCGCCTCGACTCTCATTGTCCCGCTCGCCCTCGCCGAGGAGACGGGAGGACCCGCGGGATCGCTCGCAACACGCACCGTCAACACCATCCCGACCGCCGACGGCGCGGTGCAGATCACGATCCCCCCGGGATGGGAGATCAACACCCGCCTCGCCGAGGACTATGTCGTCTTCGCGTTCCTGCATCCAAGCGGCCCGAAGCTCGGCGATGAGATCCCGGTATGGCTGATCGTCGATCGGTGCCAGCGATACCTCGCCGAGGACTTCGAGAAGCTGCTCAAGCGGGTCCTGCTGCAAGGAGCCGAGCAAGGATATGTCCTGCGCGAGAGCGCGAGCATACCCACGGCCGACGGCCGCCTCGTCACCAACTGCGCCTTCGAGCCGACCGAGGACGGGACCGAGCGCGGCCTCGCTCTTCTTCCCTCCGCGAGCGGCGCGATCACCTTCCGCTATCAGTGCGCGTCCGCAGAGGAGTGGAAGGCCCGACGGCCGGAGATCGAGGGAGTCCTCCGCGGCCTGCGCTTCTTTCCGATGCAGGCGACCAAGGAGGCTCCGGCCCCGGAGAAGTGAAGCTCCGCGCCGGCTGTGGAGGCGCGCCGCCAGGTCCCCCGGAGGCGGGGGAGCTAGAGTCTGATGGAGGCGAGGAGCGAGAAGCCGATCGTCTTGGCGCGCCCTCCGCCGGGGCGGTTCCCCGGATGGCGCACGAGGCTTCCCCGCGTGAGCAAGCTCACGCTCACGTTGTCGCGAGGATCCCAACTCCACCGGAGCGACGCTCCCCGCTCCCGCTCGACAGGCCCGCTGACCGTGAGCGCCCGCCTCGTCGGACTCGTCACTGCCGCCAGGCTCTCCGACCAGGCCTCTCCCAGATCTCCGGCGCCCCGGTTGGCGTAGAGGAGCCCGATCTCGATTCTCAGGTCTCTCCCCGCGTAACGCCCCAAGCGAAGGCGAATCGCTTCCTGATCGGGCCCGTCCCGTTCGCCGATTCCTCTGCCTTGGTGGATCCAGCCGAGATCCCCATCGTGTCCGTAGTAGACGCCGTAGGCATACCGCGAGATCTTCGCGGCCTCGAGGCCGACATCGATGGGCGCGCCTCCGACGGACGGCATGAAGGCGACGCCGATCCGAAATCCGACGCGGGCGGGCGCCTTGCCGCTCGCGGCCGGCAAGTCGTCGACGAGAAGCTCCGCATAGGCCAGGCTCCGCGCGGCCGGCCTCCAGCAGACGTCGGCGCCGGCGAGGACATTGTTGCGCTGGCGCATCCTGAGCGAATCGACCGCCGAGTCCTGCCAGTCGAGCCTCTGGACGAGCGTATAGGGAAGCAGACCGAGCAGGTAGAGAGGGTGATCGAAGCCTCCATAGAAGCGGACCCCCTCGAAGATCGCGACGCGCAGGTCGGGGCCGAGGGGAACCTCCAGTCTGTGGGCGGCGATCCCGCGCTCCTCGGCAACATTGAGGCTGCCGGAGAAGGATCGAAAACGGATTCCCGCCGGGAGCGAGAGATCGTACTCCAGGAAGTTGATCGGGGCCGACGCGCCGTCGAGGAGGAGAGCGGAGCCCCAGCCGGGCCCCCAGCGGTGTCTGCCTCGGGCGAGACGCGCCCAGAATCCGTCCGCCGCGACCGCTGCGCTCGCTTCATCGAGGAAGTACAGGATGTCCGTTCCCGCGACGAGCGGGTCGCCGAAGGAGCGTCCCTCGCGGATCTTGCCGACAAAGATCTCCCCCTGCAGGGCGACCGTCCGTCCAAGCAGGAAGACGCCGTAGATTCCGGCGCGCGTCGAGTCGCCGATTGTCTGCAGGCCGTCCCTGCTCCTGCCGTGCAGAGAAAAGGCGCCTCCCAACCTCAACTCGCTGGAGGCTCCATCGAGGGCGAGGCTGTTCTGAGGATGCGGCCGCTCCGCGAGCAGGATCGCGGGTGGAGTCTCCCTGTGCCGAGGCCTCTCTCCAAGCCTTCGCAGCTCCCTCGAGAACCGCCGGTCGAGACGAGCGAAAGGAATCTCAGAGGCGGCGGAAGCGACCGGTCCGGCGCGCGAGGCGCCGGCGATCCATCGCGCGGCTTCTCCCCGGGGGATCGGCCGCATGGAGGAGATCCCCGCCGGCATAGCGCCGGAGAGCTCGAGCAGGTAGAGATCTTCCCAAGCCGCGTCGCCGGCGTTCAGGATCTCGGGGGCGAGGCGATCGCCCCGCGCTCCGGCGGCGAGCAGGCCGAACAGAGCCGCAAGGAAACCTGCCGATAAGGCGCTTCTTCGAGAGGCCAACGCCATCACGACGGCAGTCTCGGTCCGATGCGCCCCGTTTGGAAGGGGAATCTCGCCCACGACCGCTCGATCCTCCTTGCTCCGCCCGCGTTCGCCCGCAAGAATCGCCCCATGGTTGCCGCGCTGCCATGGGTCCTGCTCGCCACGACGCTCCTGCAGAGCGCCGCCGGCAGGCAGGTCCCGCCGGAGGCAGTCCCTCCGGCGCCGGGAGTGCGCGATCCCGTCTTCGCCTACCTGATAGGCATGATCGATATGCGCCTCCATGGGACGATCGATTCCGAGACGCTCGCGGGGGCCATCGGGCGCTCCGGGAATCCAAGCGTTCTCCCCTACGATCGTCTGGCGACCCTGAGCCGACTCCCGGAGGAGGAAGCGCGGACCAACCGGATCGATCTCTCCTTTCGCAAGCCGCTGCGCATCCCCGTTCCGTACCGGATCCTCGGGTACGCGCCCGGCAGCTTCCGCGCGTCGCGGCGCGTCGAGCTGCGGGAGTGGGATCTGGGCGGGATCGTCCTGCGCCACGACGATCCCTCGGGTCCGGTCGATCTCCACCTCTCCGACGTCCATCTCTTCGGCATCCTCGAGGGAGAAGTCCTCGTGGACGTGGATGGCTGGCTCGACTCGCTCCTCGGCGGGCGCCTCGACGACACGCGCATCACGGGCCTCGTCCTCTTCCGCCACGCGGGCGAGCTCTGGGGGATGGCGGTCGGTTACAACCGCGCATGGAAGGGGCGGTCGGGGCTCTTCAGCTTCAAGGAGGACCGGATCCGCTTCCCCAGCCCGCCGCAGATGAAGACGACGGCCTGGAAGATGCGCCAGATCCTCGAGGGGCTCGAGCCGTCCCTGCGCCCGGACAGTCTCCGCGCCTCGACTCTCCGCGACGCCTCGCGGGGCTGAAATTAAGAGATCCGGGGCGCGAGGCCCCGGATCTCAGGCATGACCAGACTGAGCGGTTCGGCTTACCTGTAGTTCGCCTTGATCTTGCCCCAAGTGGTCGACTCGGTCGCGATCGGCGGCTCACCCCAGTAGATGACCCACGCCGAATCCCAAGTCGCCCAGCCGGGCACGATGATCGAGACACCGGTCCAGTTCGTGGCCGGATCGTTCCAGGTGTCCCACCAACTGGCCTCGCACACACTGATCCCGAGGCCCGGATACATCCGGTGGAACCACTGGGTTACGCCGGTGTCTACCGCAGGCGTGCCCGGATCGTCATAGAGATCGAAGTCGAAGTCGGCCGTGACGCTTGTCCAGTACCACTTGTCGAGGACCGGGAAGAACGCCGGGTGCAGGTAGATGCACGCGCCCTCATGCCGAGCCATACCAGTGGTGATATCGACCGTGGTGAACTGGCCCGTGGGAACGTACTCGTTGTAAACGATCGTTCCGATGGCGCCCTCGCCGGCGATCGTACCATCCGGACACCAAGGATACATCCCGCCCATGTCGACCGCCTCATAGAACTTCACGCAGAAGCCATGGAGGCCGCCGACATTGTGGCGGTATGCCCAACCGGAGAGGTTGTAGCGCGCCCACAGCTTGATGGCCGTGATCGGACGCTCCTCGTAGCAGATCCAGTCGTCGGCGCCCCGGCGGCCGTCAGCGGGGAAATCCCCGGCATTGATGGCGTTCACGAAGCAGCCGCCGCTGTACGCGGTGGAGCTGGGGGGGGTGTACTCGTCGTACATTCCCGTGTCCCAGTAGACAGTGATGTCGCCAGCGCAATCGAAGCGCCCACCGGTACCGCCAGCGGGGATACCGTCGTTCACATCGAATGTCGCGACGTCTGCAAACGCGGGAAGGGTCAGGGCTAGGAGACCCACAGCCGCAATAGCAAAGACCTTACGCATTGGCTCCTCCCTACGCGGGGTAAGTATTGAACAACTAGAAAGTCCATGGACTCAACGAGCCGCGCCCGGAACCCGCCGTGATCCCACGGACCTGCTCTTCCGACCCGAGAAAGGGACGTGCAATCCCGAGCCGCGTTGCAGGTCTTGGCTTGGCTACGGAATATAATACCACGTTTCCCCCTTCTGTCAATGGGCTTATCGGTGCGGGAGAGCGCCTTCTTTAGGAAACTTGACCCTTGGCGGCCCCGAGTCTAGCCTCCTTTGCAGGGATGGAATCGACTCACTCCAGGGAGGTTCTAGGATCATGTCCGACAGAAGTTCGAGCGGCGACAAGCTGGCCTATCTGCTTATAGGAGCTGGAATTGGAGCGACGCTAGCCCTGTTGTTCGCTCCCAAGTCCGGCCGGGAGCTCCGGCGGGACATCGCCGGCGTGACGCGCAAGACCTACCACAAGGGGGAGGAGCTCGCGCATAGCGTCGGCGACAAGGTCTCGGAAGGATTGGGGCGCGTCCGGGAGACGGCGGAAAAGGAGAAGGGCAAAATCGCCGCCGCCATCGAGGCCGGCAAGCAGGCCTACCGTGAGGAGCGCCAGAGGGGCGATTCCTAGAGCCTGTCTCCACCGGGCCTTTGAGGCCAGCGGTGGCCATCGGCAGGGTTCTCCGGGCGGGAGCCGGCCGAGCAGGAGGTTCCCATGTCGGCCTTCGAGATCGTTCTCGCCTCTGCGATCATCATCGCCGCGGCTCTTCAGGTCGTCGTCCTCTTCTTCCTCTATCGGGTCGTCGCGCGACTCGCCGAGCGAACGGAGAAGCTCCTGTCGACTCTCGAGCCCGAGCTGGATGACTTGGCGGTCGGCATCCGCGCCATCCGGCGGGCGGTCGAGTTCTCGACGACCGAGATCCAGTCGACCCTCGCGGCCGTCCGCGCGACCACCGACGAGCTGACGGCCATCGCGACGGAGCAGGGGCAGGAGATCGCCCGCGTGGTCGGGAAGGCCTCCGCCGCGGCCGAACGGCAGGTCGCCGAAGTCGACCAGGCCCTGGACCGCGCGCGGGAGCATGTCGCCGAGATCGGCGATCAGTTCGACCGGGTCATCCTTGAGCCGGCCCGCAACATCCTCGCCGTCGCTTACGGCGTCCGTCGCGCCGTCGGGTATCTCATCGCGCCGCGTCGCGGGCGCGAGGAGCCTCATGGGGAAGGACCGGATGTCGGATCTCCGTGAGCAGCTCCGCAAAGCGGGCCTCGTCTCCGGCAAACAGGTCAAGCAAGCGAAGCACCAGGATCGACTCCATGCGAGCGAGGTCGGACACGCCGGGCTGCAGGCCGAGCGCGAGGAGCGCGAGCGGAGGCAGCGCGAAGAGGTCGCGGCGCAGAGACAGGCCGACCGCGCGCGGGGGGAGGAGCGCCGCAGCCGAGAGCGCGAGGAGGCCGGCCGCCAGAGAGTCGCGCAGCTGATCCGCGGCGGATGGCTGCGGGAGGCGACGGCCGGGGCGCGCAGGTTCTTCTTCGTGACTCCGGCCGGGAAGATCAGCTTCCTCGATCTGACGGAAGTCGCCCTGCGCCGGCTCGCGAGCGGATCGGCCGCGATCGTCGCCACGCGGGGGCATGTGCGCGGGGACTTCTGCGTCGTCGCCGACCGGGCGGCGGAGGATCTGGCCGGACTCGAGCCCGGGATCGTCTGCTTCTGGAACCGCGGCTCAGACAGATCGGCTCCCGCCGCCGGGGAGTAGTACGGCCGGGAGCGCTACGTGTTGGCGATCTCGCTCGCGGGGGCGTTCATGGCCTGCTTGCGCGAGAGCCTGATCTTCCCCTGCCCGTCCACGCCTAGGACCTTCACGACCATCTCATCCCCCACGCTCGCCAGCCTCGCGACGTCGCGCACCTCTCCCGGAGCGAGCTCCGTCACGTGAACCAGCCCCTCGATCCCCTCGAAGAGCCGCACGAAGACGCCGAACTCCTTCACTCCGGTCACGGTTCCCCTGTAGATGCAGCCGACCTCCGGCTCGCCGGTCAGATCGCGCACGCGCGCGAGGGCCGCATCCAGCGAGGCCGCGTCCCTCGCGTAGATCCGGACCGTACCGTCGTCGGCGACATCCAGACGGGATCCGGTGTCGGACTGGAGGGCCTGGATGACGCGTCCGCCGGGACCGATCAGATCGCGGATCCGATGCGTCCCGATCTTCACGAGGCGCACCCGGGGCGCGCGCGGCGAGAGGTCCGACCGTGGCTTCGAGAGCGTCCTGCCCATCTCGCGCAGGATCCGTAGCCGTCCCTCCCGCGCCTGCTCCAGGGCTCCGCAGAGGACGCGGAGCGGGAGCGCCCCGAGCTTGTTGTCGAGCTGGACCGCGGTGATCCCGACATCGCTCCCCGCGACCTTGAAGTCCATGTCTCCGAGGTGGTCCTCCTCCCCCAGGATGTCGGACAGGATGACGAGCCGCTCCCCTTCGCGCATGAGACCCATCGCGATCCCGGCCACGGGGCGCCGGATGGGAACGCCGGCGTCCATCAGGGCGAGGCAGCCCCCGCAGACGCTCGCCATGCTCGAGGAGCCGTTCGAGGAAGTGATCTCCGACTCGAGCTTGATCGTGTAGGGGAAGCGCGCGGGATCCGGCAGCACGGCCTCGAGGGCGCGCCTGGCGAGCGCTCCGTGGCCGATCTCGCGCCGGCCGGGAGCCCGCAGAGGGCGGACCTCCCCGACGGAATAGGACGGGAAGCGGTAGTAGAGCTGAAACGCCTCCCTCGTCACGCCCTGCAGTCCCTCGACCTCCTGCTCGTCCTGTCCCGTTCCGAGAGTGCAAACGACCAGAGCCTGCGTCTCCCCGCGGGTGAAGAGAGCCGAGCCGTGGACTCTGGGAAGCAGCCCGACCTCCGAGGCGATCGGCCGGATCTCCGCGGGCGCCCGGCCGTCCGCGCGGACTCCGCCATCGAGGATCGCCTTGCGAAAGACCCTCTGCACGAGATCGTCGAAGGCATCGCTGAGCGCGCCTGCCGAGCCGTCGAACCGCTCGGCGAGCGACGCGAGGATCGACTCGCGCGCGCTTTGCAGCAGCTCGCGCCGCGCCTGCTTCTCCGCCGTCGCCGCGGCGGCGGACACCTGGGCCTCCGCCTGCTCGGCGACCATCTCGGCCGGCGACGCCTCGCGCTCCTCCCGCTCCGGCCTGCGCTTCTGCTTCCCCTCGCCTCGAAGCGAGTCGATGGCCTGCAGGAGCGGCTGCGCCCGCGTCGCCGCGATCTCCACTGCCCTCGCCAGCTCGTCTTCCGGAAGCTCGGTCGCGCCGGCCTCGAGCATCACGAGACCATCGCGATGGAAGGTCGCGATCAGATCGAGATCCGACTCCTCGCGCTCGATCGATCTCGGATTCGGAAGGACCCCCCCCTCGGGGGAGCGGCCGATCCGCAAAGCGGCGATGGGACCGTCCCAGGGGATGTCCGACAGATGCAGCGCGGCGGCCGCGCCCAGGATTCCGAGGATCGCCGGATCTCCATCCGGGTCGATGGTGAGGACCGTCGCCAGAATCTGCGTCTCGCAGCGGAACCACTCCGGGAAGAGGGGGCGGATCGACCGGTCGATCAGCCGGCTCGTCAAGGTCTCCGCGGTGGTGGCTCCCCCCTCGCGCTTCCTGTACCCGCCGGGGAACTTCCCGGCGGCCGAGAAGCGCTCCCGGTACTCGACCGTCAGGGGAAAGAAGTCCGTCCCCTCCCGCGGCTCCGGGGCTGCGACCGCGGCGACCATGACCACGGTCTCGTTCTCGCGAACGAGGACGGCTCCTGCCGCCTGGGGAGCGAGCTTCCCCCACTCGATCGCGAACGTTCGGTCCAGAACGCGCGCTTCGACCCGACCCACGATCCCCTCCATCCCGCGATGCGCCGGCGCGAAGCGACTCTCACCAATCGCGCGGCGGAACGCGGCCGAGGAGTTCGAGGTAGGTCCAGAGCTGGCCGCGGTGCTGCGCGTGGTGCATGAAGGTGAAGGTCAGAAGGGTCATGAGGGAGTTCTGATCCCCCGGCGACGGCTTGCCCTGGAGGGCTTCCGCGGGCCAGTCGAGAATCGACGCTACACCCTTCCAGCTTCGTTCCAGGGCGATGCGAATCCCCACGCTGTCCCGATCACCCTCGGTCACGGCCGCCAGGCGCGAGACCGACTCGTCGCAGATCAGCTCCGGCCGCGGGTAGGCCGTCTCGCCAACCGCGCCCTCGACGAACTTCTTGTCAGCATCGACGATGTGCATCAGGATCTCTCTGACACTCAGGAGATGAGATCCCTCGGGCGCCGGCGGGCGGTAGTCCATCTCGTCGTCACGAAAAGAGTCGAGCGTCGCCGCCAGCAGGGCGCGCTCGCGCACCAGCGCAGGGCAAACCATCCCGATGGTCGCCTTCCGCGTTCTCTTCATGTCCCCTTCCTTCCGAGGCGACTACTCCGCGACCCCAAACACCACCGGGGCTGTGACGATCGGTCCCGGCCCTTGCGGCGGACCGGGAAGCGGGAGGCTCCCGCGCGCCTGGTAGCGTCCCGGACCAACGATCTCTCCTCCATCTGCGCGGCCGTCCCACGACTCTTCCCACACAATCCGTCCTCGCGCGGGAATCGTGACTTCCGTGAGGACGGTCGCGAATCCCTTGCCGGAGGACCACCGCCAGAGCGGCAGGGGACGCATCATCCTGGGATCGTCGATCGCGAAGTCGTACGTCTGGGTGGATGGGAAAGTCAGGATGACCGGAACCGCCGAGCGATTGGCCACGATGAGCCGGAGCGTTCGAGGAGAGCCCGGCGGCGCGACGGTCGGCTCCAATGTGAGGCGAACGGCGAGAGATGAATCAGGCGGCGGGGACTCCGGGGCGACGCCGATCCGCCGCGGCCTCACCGGCACCGGCCGATGCGCCGGAACGATCGCGGTCGCCTCATAGCGTCCCTCCTCCGCGACGCCGCCGTCGTTGTGAACTCCAGGCCATTCGACCTCGAAGGAGAGGCTGTCTCTGGGGCCGAGGATCAGTTCCGTCGGCACGTCGTTGAAGGGTCTTCCATAGGCCCAGTTCCAGACGAGCGAGAGCGGATCGCCCGGGTGTCCGCCGCCGGGATGGTCGCCGCCCCGTCCACGCCCTCCGCCGCCGCCTCCGCGGCCATGGCCGTTCCCCATTCCCTGCGGATCCCCGTCGCAACCACCGGAGTCCCTCCCCGCACCTCCGGGAAGCGAGTCCGGGCCGAGGATCATCGGTCCCTTCACCAGGGCATCGAACGTCTGCGACGTGCGGAACCGGAGGGTCTCGGGTCTATCGGCTCTGTTCAGCAGGCGAAGTCGGATGGTGCGCGTCGTTCCCTCGATGGCGACTCGCGGCACGACATCGACACGCCCGACGATCGCTCTGCGCGGATGGATCCGAATGGGGTACTCGATCTCGCCCGAGCCTCCGCGGATCCGGACGACGCACTCCCCCGCCGCCGGCGCGGTGACCGTCGCGATGCCTCTGAAGCCTCTTTCGCCTGCCGGCTCTCCGGCGCGCGCCCCGACGGGGGTAACTGTGATCAGGCGCCCCTCTCGGAGAACATCGAAGCCGGAGAAACGCCAGGACCGATCGGGAGCGCTTCCCCAGATCTCGACCTCGAACATCTCTCCTTCCTCTGCCGCCTCGGGGACGATCGCGCCGTCGACATCGGGGAGAATCTCCTCGATCCTGGTTGGGGTCTCATCGCCGCAGCCGGCGACCACGGCAAGGGCAAGGAAGACGGGCAGGATGGCCGCGAGACGCGGAAGGATGGAAACGCGGCGAAGCGCAGGGGATCTGGCATCCATGGGTTCCTCCGTGCTGGAAGGCGGCCCCGTACCGGGGATCGTACTCCTTTCGATGGCGCCTGAGAACCGCCTTCGCTCCCGTCCCCAGACCGGCGCGATCGCCCGCCCCTCGGGGCTGGACCGTCCCGCGCTCATCTGAGACACTCGCATGGTGCATCTGCCCCGCGCCGCGAATGAGAAGATGGCGGGGCGAAGAAAGTCGGCGGAGGCGTCCTGGCCTCACGGTGTCGCGCGAGGCCAGGCCACAGGGGGTCGCCATGCAAGAGCGAGCGTCGAAGCCCGAGCTGATCGCCGCGCTCGAGGAGCACCACCGGCTTCTCGATCTGCAATGCAGGCTCGCCCGTCGTTTCGCCCAGTCGGTGCCGTGCGGGTTCGAATCCTGGATCGTCGACATTCGTGCCGAGTTGAGGCAGATGAGGGACCTCCTCGTCGACCACTTCAAGCAGGAGGAGGCCGGGAGGCTCCACGAGGAGATCGCGGAGGCTCTGCCAAACGCCACGCTCCGCCTCCGGCTCCTCATCGATCAGCACGCGGAGATCCTCGGTTGCATCGAAGGTCTCCTCGATTGTGCCGTCTCGTGCGCCACGGCTGTGGAGGGCCCCCCGCTCTGCGTGACCGCGAGCGAGTTCTTCGCCCTTCTGGATCAGCACGAGAGAGCGGAACGCGAGCTGTTTCTCCTCGCCATCGAGGGGGAAGGAGGGGCGCCGGACGCATGATGAAGGCAGGGATGACGGCGTTGATTGCGCTGCTCCTCTCGACTCTCGGGGGGTGGCCGCAGGCAGAGGCGCAAGGTCGCGCGCAACCCAGACCGCACGGGACTCGGATCGAGGTTCCCGCCGACCGGATCGAGGTTGATGACGGCGACACGGTGACGATCGATTGGCCGGACGGCGATCGCGAGATCGTGCGGATCCTGGGGATCGACACGCCCGAGACGCAGCACATCGCCCACGATCTGCCGTTTGATCAGTCATTCGGGCGGGAAGCCCTCGGTTTCGCGCGGGGCGCCTTCGCGACGGCGACGAAGGTGGAGATGGTCCGCGCGTCGACGAAGGACACCTACGGCAGGACGCTCGGCTATCTGTTCCTCAACGGCCGGAACTACTCGGCCATGATTCTCGGGGCCGGGTTGGCGGAGGAGTCGGTCAGCAGATATGGCGACAACGGCCTGCCCGCGGAAGCGGAGGCCTGCCTCGCGGCATCGAGGGAAGCGGGGCCGCTCCCCTTCGAGAGCCCCGGCGAGTTCCGCAAGAGGATGCGGGAAGTTGCGCGCTGGATGCGCGACCGCGGCCTTCTGCCGAAGAAGGAGAGCGACTAGCCCGCGGAACTAGCCGATCACGACCCTCCTGCCATCATAGGCCGGGCGGACGACCTGCTTGCTGCGGATGTAGTCCGTCAGGACCTGGAGCCTCGACCTTCCGGTGTCGGCGACCGGCACCTCCTTGAGGGCGAAGCCGGCGAAGTAGGAGTTCGTCGCTCCCGTGTAGATGGCGTCCTCCGCGATCGGCTCGCCCGCCACCGTCGCCTCGACCAGCTCCCCGTACTCGATCCGATACCGGATTCCGGAGACCGCGGGGGCGTGACGGAGCAGGAGCCTCTTCAGGTCGCGCCCCGCGATCTGGAAGGTCACGACCGTGTTGCCGAAGGGCTCGAGAGTGACCAGGTCGGCCAGGGTGATCTCCCCCTTGATCAAGGGGGACCGCACGCCTCCCAGGTTCTCGAGCTCGAACTGCGTCCCGAAGGTCTCGCGAACGGCGTCGGCGACCAGGTTGTACTCGGCGCGATCGTCTCCCCGTCCGCAGAAATCGGCGCTCGCGCGGCCGATCACCTCCCCGTAGCGGGCGGCGATCGGATCCCAGTACTTGCGCACGACGGCCTCGACCACGGAGTCGGGCCGGATGTCGGCCGTCACGGGGATCAGCCGCGCCCTGTAGCGGTCCACCCGCCAAGTTCCTCCCTGCCCCTTGGAGAAGAGAAGATCGAGCCGCCCCAGCTCTCCTCCCCACTGATGCGCCTGGACGATCACGGTCCCGTTCTGGTCATCGGCGATGAGGTCCTCGGACCGCCAGACGACTTCCCCCGAAGGAAGCCTCGAGTGCGAGTGCGCGCCAACGATCACGTCGACCCCGGGCACCTCGGAAGCGAGCCGCTCGTCCTGCTCCCGGCCGATGTGAGAGAGGACGACAACGATGTCGGCCCTCCTCCTGGCGTCCTCCACCAACTTCCTGGCGGCTTCGATCTCGTCTATGACCTCGATTCCCTCCTTGGCCGCGGGGTAGCCGGCGGCCTCTCGCGTCACGAGCCCGATGAGAGCGACGCGGACCGGTCCGACCTTCTCGATCACATACGGCTCGGCGAGCGGCCTGCCCGTGCTCCTTTCCGTGGCATTGGCGCAGAGAACGGTGTATTCGGCGGCCTGAATGAGCTTCTTCAGCCGGGCGAGGGTGTTGTTGAACTCGTGGTTGCCGAGCACCGCGTAGTCGTATCCCGCCGCGCTCATCGCAGCCACATCCGCCTCGCCGCGGTATTCGGTCGAGAAGGGAGTCCCGTCACAGATGTCGCCGGCGTCCACCAGCCAGACTTCCGTCCCTCTTTTCCGGAGATCCTCCCGGATCTCCCTCGCCAGGGTCGCCCGGCGCGCGATGCCGCCGATGTCGCTCCGCACATCAGGGTCTTCGTCTCCCGCCGAGAGAGTCGGATAGCTGAATGGGAGCAGATGGCCGTGCGTGTCGTTGGTGTGGAGGATGGTGAGCGCCGCCGTCTCCGCCAGAACGGAAGTGGACGGAGACAGGAAGGCGACGGCCGCAGCCGCCAGGAATGGAGCGAACGACTTCACGGTTGACCTCCTTGTGTCGACCCTGGACCAGGGGAGCGCACGGCGCGCCCTACGGGCGCGGACCTCCGCCGCGGCGACCGATCGGCGCGGCGGAGACTGGGCGCGTAAATGGGAAGATAGCGGCGGCGACTCAGTCGGGCAACGCCCTTACCTGTGGAGCGAGCGAAGCGCGCCCCACGATTGCCTCACCACCGACGGGGCGATGATCGCCGTCGGCAGACGGCATTCCCCCTGGTCGATCCCGACAACTGCGGGCGCAGACCCGGGGCCTTCCACATCCACCTCCACCTGCCCGCACAAGCCAGCCCCGCGCCAGACACGGACGAGGTAGCGGCCAGGAGGAATGCCCGCTGCCGCATAACCTATGTTGAAGCAGCAGACGCAATCACAGTGGGGGCCGACATCGCCTTCGCTGAAGTCGAGGATCTGCCCATCGATCCGGAGGTCGACAGTCAGGTCCAGGCAGCAGTTCATCTCCGCGTTCAGATGCTGCACGGAAACCGTGTCTCCCCTGGACGCGGCCAGGATGACATCGTCTCCGCAGTGCCCCCCGGCGCAGGCGGCGGGCGACACGAAGGAGCACAAGAACATGATGACGAGAACCCCGCGGGACGCTCTCATGTGAGACACCTACTTCGCGGACGCCGGCCGATCCGGCCACTGGATCCCCGACGCCTCTATCCCCGGCGGTCTTTCCTCACAACGCCCCAGAGCCCTACCAGTAGAGGGTCCTGAGCTTCCCCCAGCTCGTCAGGCGCCGCTCGGATCCGGGGGGATCGTCGACGACACCCGGTTCGAGGCACTCGCCTTTGTCCACTCCGCCGGCGAAGGGCTGCGTCCCGGATCCGAGGACATCCACCTCGGTCTCGCCGATGAGGTTCCCGAATCCGTCCCAGACCCTGACGATGTAGTGGCCGGGCGCGAACCCCGCCCCGTAGTAGCGCAGGTTGAAGCAGCAGGTGCAGGTGCAGAACGGCTCGAACTCGGTCTCGTAGAAGTTGGCGATGAACCCTTCCGTCTCGAGATCGATGACAAGGATGGAGCAGCAGTTCTTCGGCGCCTGGATGTGGTGGACATAGATCGTGTCGGCCCTCGAGGAGGCCTGGATGGCCTCTCCCGTGCACCACTGCGCCAGCGCCGGGGCGGGCGCAAGGGGTGCGAGCAGCAGAAGAGCGACCAGCGGTAGAAGGGCGATTCGGCCGCGCATCATGGCACGGTCCCTCCTTTCCCCCGGCAAGAGGATAGCCCTTCGACGTCCTCGCATCAAGGAGTCCCTCGGCGCCGGGGTGAAGCCCGGGGGTGAAGCCCGGAGATTGCTCCCGCGGGCCGGAGGGAGTAGCCTTGGCGGACTTATGTGGTGGTTCGAGGATGAGGAGCTGCCCGAGGACATCCGCTATGTCCGGCACCTTCCGTTCCGCGAGATGCTCGGTCGGATCGTCCCGCTCTTTCGGCCGCAGATCGGCCCGCTTCTGCTCGGCACGTTCCTGCTTCTGATCTCCGTGGGCGCGGAGCTGGCGGGACCCCTCGTCCTCCGCCGGCTCATCGACCAGAACATCGCGGCGCAATCGAGATCGGGCATCCTGCAGAGCGCCACGCTCTATGCCTGCCTCTTCGCCGCGGCGACCGCCGCCAGCTACTTCCAGGTCGTCATCCTCACGAAGATGGGCCTGGCGATCGTCACCTCGCTGAAGCAGAGCGTCTTCCATCACCTGCTCGGGCTCTCCCTCGCCTACTTCGACAAGAACCCCTCGGGAAAGCTTCTCGCGAGGGTCGAGTCGGACACCGAGAGGCTTCAGGGCCTCTTCTCGGAGGTGGCCCTTTCGCTGCTGCGGACGCTCATCCTGATGCTCGGGATCCTGGGGATCATGTTCGCCGCGAACTGGCGCATCACGGTCTCGATTCTCGTCCTGGCGGCGCCGGTCGTGGCCGGCACGATCATCTTCTTCCGCTGGATGCGCGGCCTCTACCGTCGGGTCCGCGGGTTCTACGCGCGGATCTCGGCCTTCGTGTCGGAGTACCTCCAAGGAATCCCCGTCCTCCAGGTCTTCGGATACGAGCGCAGGGCGGCCGAGCGCCTCTCGGCCCTCAACAAGGACAAACTCGTGGCCGAGCGGAACGCCTCGATCTTCGAGTACGGCTTCTGGGGATTCCTGACGGGGCTCGAGGTGGTCGCGGTCATCGTGATCCTCTACCTCGGGTCGGGACGGCTCATCGGCGCGACGATGACGGTGGGAACGCTGGTTCTCTTCATCGAGTACACGCGGCGCGCCTTCTGGCCCCTGGCGATGTTCTCCGAGCAGGTGAACTTCATCCAGCGCTCCTTCGCGTCCGCCGACCGGGTCTTCGGCGTCCTCGACACCCCGTCGCGGACGCCCGATCGGCCCGACGCCCTGGAGCGGATCCCGGAGGACTGGCGGGAAGTGGCTTTCGAGGATGTCTCGTTCGAGTACGACGGGGGCGCCAAGGCCCTCGATCGCGTCTCCTTCCGCGTGCGGCGCGGCGAGAAGATCGCAGTCGTGGGCCTCTCGGGGGGCGGGAAGACGACGATCACGAACCTCCTGCTTCGCTACTACGAGCCCACTTCGGGGAGCGTCACGCTCGACGGCGTCGACATCCGTTCCTTCGCGCAGAAGGCCTGGCGGGCTCGGATCGGGCTCGTGCTTCAGGAGATCCATCTCTTCCCGGGAACCGTGGCCGAGAATCTCCAGGCGCTCGCGGAGGAGATCCCGCGCGAAGACCTCGAGAGGGCCGTGCGGGTCGTCGGGGCGGAGGAGGTGATCGCCCGCCTTCCGAAGGGATACGACGAGCCGCTCGCCGAGGGGGGAGGCAACCTCTCGATGGGCGAGCGCCAGCTCCTGAGCTTCGCGCGGGCGGTCGTGCGCGACCCCGACCTGCTGGTCCTGGACGAGGCGACATCCTCGATCGATCCGGGGACGGAGCGCAGGCTCCAGAGGTCGGTCGATCGCCTGCTCGCCGGGCGGACGTCGCTCGTCATCGCGCATCGCCTGGCCACGATCATCTCCGCAGACAGGATCCTGGTCCTGCACCACGGGCGTCTGATCGAGGAGGGGACGCACGAGGAGCTGTACGCCCGGGACGGGATCTACCGGGATCTCTTCGATCTGCAATTCAAGAGCGGGGCGGCGGCATGACCGGCGGCGCGCCGCCGCGCCCCTCGGCCGAGGGCGCCGTCCGCCTGACGACCAGGGAGCACATCGCTTGGCTCGCCGCCTTCTGGAAGCCCCACCGGCGGTTCCTGGCCTTCCTGCTCTTCTTCACGCTGGTGTCGAGCGCGGTCGTCATCGCCTATCCGCTCGTCTTCCGCAAGGTGATCGACGGGGTCTATGGGGCGCTCGAGACGGCCTATCCCGAGAAGACGACGCTCCATCGCCTCCTCGGCATCCTCGTCCTGATCGCCGTGGGCCGTACGATCGCCGGCTTCTATCCGGCCTTTCGGGCCTGGATGAACCTGAAGCTCGAGAAGGACGTGCGCGAGCGGGTGTTCGGCTCGATCCTCTCGAAGGACTACACGTTTCTGGGCAGGTTCAGGACGGGCGACCTCGTCACCCGCCTCACCGACGACATCGCCGAGTATCCGCGCATCGCCTGGTTCGGCTGCTCCGGCGTCTTCCGCTTCGTCGACTCAGCGTCGAAGTTCCTCTTCTGCGTGGGGGCCATGCTCTTCCTCGACACGAAGCTGGCCCTTCTGTCGATGATCCCCGTCCCCTTCATGCTCTATGTCTTCTATCTGGCCCGCCAGGAGCTGGGAAACACCTACAGGAAGCAGCAGGAGGCGGTCTCCCGCACAAACAACACGATCGAGGCGGCCTTCTCCGGCATCCGGATCGTGAAGGCTTTCAACGCCCAGACGGGTCAGCAGAATCGACTCGCGTCCATCCTGCGCGAGCGGATCGCCATGCAACTGAAGCTCGCCAAGCTCGTCGTCCTCGTTCACGAGATGGACAACATCGCCAGCCGCCTGGGCCAGGTCGTCGTTCTCTCGCTGGGCGGGCTCGCCGTCATCGAGGGGAGGCTCTCGGTGGGCACGCTGTACGCTCTCTATGTCTACCTGGACATGTTGATCTTCCCGATGATGGACATCCCGAACCTCTTCGTCAGCGCGCGCCAGGCATTCGTCTCGATCGATCGCGAGGAGGAAGTCCTGAGACATCCGGTCGTCGTCCGGCATGACTGCTCCGGCGACCCGCCCGGACCGATCCAGGAGATCGCCCTGGAGGGTGTGGGGTTCCGCTTCCGAGACGATCTCCCCGCCGCGCTGCGCGAAATCACGTTCCGCGCGGCGCGTGGCCGGAGGATCGCCATCGTGGGGCCGGTCGCGAGCGGCAAGTCGACCTTGCTGCGGCTGCTCGCCGGCCTGCTGCCGGCGCAGAGCGGGACATACTCCGTGAACGGACGGCCGTTCGAGGAATGGGACTGGAGCTCCCTGCGCCAGAGGATCGGCTACGTCCCTCAGGAGTCGGCGCTCTTCTCGGAGACGATCGACGAGAATGTCTCCTTCGGCCGCGCCTGCGATCCGGAGTGGACCCTGCGCTGTCTGGAAGTGGCGCAGATGGGGCCCGATCTGGAGCAGATGAAGGAGGGGATCCGGACCCAGCTCGGCCAGCGCGGGACGCTCGTCTCAGGCGGACAGAAGCAGAGGATCGCGATCGCGCGCGCCCTGGCGGGGCGGCCCGACGTGCTCCTGCTGGACGACTGCACCGCCTCTCTCGACGCGAGGAACGAGGACCTCTTCTGGACGGGACTCGACGCGCTCTTCCCCGACGCCACGAGCTTCATCGTCTCGCACAGGCTGGCCACCATCAAGCGAGCGGACGCGGTCCTCGTCCTCGACCGCGGGAGGATCGTCGATCAGGGCACGCACGAGGAGCTGGCCGCCCGGTGCGACATCTACCGGGACTTCCTCCAGACGGAGGAGCGGAAGAGCCATCTGGAGGTCGCCCCGGTGGACGCGTAGTGCGCTTCGGGCGCGGGCGGGGCGATCAGCGCGCCCCGCCCCATCCGAGTCCGAGTCCGACAAGGGAGGGCCGAGTGGAATCATGCGCTTGGGCCGCGGAGTTCCCGGCGGCGATCACCGTGTGCGATCGCGACGGGATCATCGTGGCGATGAACGAAGGATCGGTCGCGACATTCGAGGCCGACGGCGGCCGGGGGCTCGTCGGGAGGAACCTGCTCGATTGCCACCCGGAGCGGGCGCGGAGCAAGCTGCGCGCGCTGCTGGCCGCGGGGGGAACGAACACCTATACGATCGAGAGGGGGAAGGTCCGCAAGCTCATCCACCAGGCCCCCTGGTACCGGGGCGGCGAGGTCGCCGGTCTGGTGGAGATCTCCTTCGTCATTCCCGAGACTCTCCCCCACTTCGTGCGCGACGCCGCTCCTTGACGCCGCGTCTCGCGGATGGACGCGAGCCCGCCACCCCGTCCCCGTCGCGGGAGGTCGGCGCGCTCATCGCGCTCGGTCCCCCAGCGGAGGCAGGTCCTTGCGGACGTGGATGCCCCAGCATGGGCCTCCGAGCCGGACCTGCTCGTAGCGGTAGTCCGACCTGAGTCGTGGATCGCGGACGATCGCCTTGTTGAACTCCCCCCAGACCATGCGAGCGGCGGTCTCCTCCGGCACCGCGGCGGGCAGCGGGAGATTCAGCAGAAGAAGGTAGGAGGGACGCTCGGAGAGGATGTAGTCGACATCGAACTTCTCATGCCCCGGATACCCGAGCCCCAGCGTCTTCTCGCGCCGTCCGATCTCCCGATTGACCAGGCCATGGGGATCGATGACCCGCAGATCGGAGTAGTAGCCGATCGCTCCGATCGCGGCCGTGCTCAGGGAGGCCCCCTCCGGCGCCCGATCCCTCAGATGCTTGCCCATCGTCGACCAGCTCTGCGCATAGCTCGCCTCCCGCCTGAACCGCTCGAGATGGGAGACTTGATACTCCTTGTACTCCACGCCGGCCAGAGTGAAACAGGACGCGAGGAGGACCGCGGGGCCGATCGCGCCGATCGCCTCACGGGCGACCGGAGGCAGCCGGTTTGCGCGAGCGAGCCTGCTCCAGAAGTGAAGCGCGAGGAGGGATAGCAGGGGGAGGATCGGAACCATGAAGCGAAACAGCGCGAAGTGATCGCCTCCCTCGTAGACGACGGTCAGGATGTGGATCCCCGCGAGCAGCAGGAATCCCCGCACCCACGCGAGACGCCCTCTCAGGAAGATGGGCGCCGCCGCGCTCAGGGCGAGGAGCGGGGCCGCGATCGCGAACGACCCGACGTAGCGCAGGCCCCGCAGCGCCAGATGCTGGTTGCCGTAGTCCAGCTTGGCGTAGAACGTGTTGGGGAAGAGCGATTCGAAGTGGAGCGCGCGCAGCAGGAAGTAGACCCCGTAGGCGATGGCGAACGAGACTGCGAGTCGCCCCGCCCCTCGCCGCGTGCCGCCTCCCGCCACATGCAGGAAGAGGAGAGCAGGGAGCAGGACGACTCCCTCGGGGCGAGTCATGGCCGCTAGGGCGAGCAGGCCAGCGACCAGAAGCGGGTTCGCGCCGCCCCCCGCTCCGAGAACGCTCGTCGCCAGGAGGAAGAGCAGGAGCGCGTAGATGGGCGTCTCCATGCCCGAGAGGGTCCAGCCCAGGACGGCCGGGTTCAGAGTGACGAGGAGCCCGGCGAGGGCGGCGAGGACGGGCCGCGTAGGATAGAGAAGGCGCCCCGCCCAGAAGGCGATCGTCCCCGCGAGCGCTCCCAGGGCGGCCCAACCGACTCCCTTCATGGCGGTCAGCGGATCGATGCCCAGGCGGATCGCCGCCGCCTCCAGGAGGACGAGAAGGAAGTTCGTGTACCCTTCGACCCGCTCGCCGGGATTGAAGACGAGCCCCATCCCCCCGGCCCAGTTCCTCGCGTAGCGGAGAGAGATGAAGCCGTCGTCGACGGGTCCAAAGCGGAGCAGATCGGCCAGGACGGATCCGAGCAGCACGGCGATTCCGCCCGCGGCAACGAAGGTGAGCCAGTCCTGCCTTCGGGCGGGGCCCAGCCGATCGCCCGGGATCTCGGTCAAGAGTCTCCCTCCTGTCCGCCTGCCGCCTCGCGGCCGGTCGACCGCGGTTCAGCTCTCCACGATAGCACGGCCGTCGGACGACGCCCGCAGGTACCGGGCGACCGCGGGGAGCAACGCGAAGGCCGGCAGCGCGAGCAGGAACGTGAAGGCGAAGTAGGGGGCGTATCCGAGCCGCTCGACGCCCCAGCCGCTCGCCGCTCCCGCTATCGATCGCCCGAGGCCGAAGAGGGCCGTCAGGAGCGCGTACTGGGTGGCCGCATGCTCCTTCTGACAGATCGACATGAGGAACGCCAGGAAGGCCGCCGTGCCCAGGCCCGCCGTGAACGACTCGACGAGAGAGGCCGCGTAGATCGCCGCTGCGGCCGAGGAGGTCGCCGCCACGCCCGCGTAGACGAGATTCGACGCCGCCTGAGCGAGACCGAGTATGATGAGCCCCGCCAGGATCCCTCGCCTCGATGTGAACCAGCCGCCGAGGAGCGCCCCCGCGATCGTCGCTCCGACACCGAGCGTCGTCGAGATCATCCCGATCTCGAGGAGGCTCATTCCGCGATCGACCCAGAACGGCTTCACCATCGGCGCCATCGCGGCGTCGCCGAGCTTGTAGACAAGGATGAAGAGGAAGACCCACCCCGTGGCGGGCCTCCGAACCCAGGCGAGCAGCGGAGGGAAGATGCGTCGCCTCTCCCGCTCATCGCGCGCGATCGGGGTCGAGAGCAGGACCGCGCCCGCGATGAGCGCGAGCAGAGCGGCCGTCAGCGCGAAGAGGCTCGACCACGGCCGCGTCTCCGCGAGCGCGACGATGCCCCCTCCTCCCAGAATCAGGGCGATCCTATAGGAAGTGACCCGGATGCCGTTTGCCGTCCCCACCTGTCGCGGCTTGAGGAGTCCGATGGTGTAGGCGTCGATGGCGATGTCCTGAGTCGCTGAGGCGAGCGTGAAGAGCGCGAGGAGCGGGATCAGGTATTGCGTCGGGCGGCCGGCGTCCACTCCACCGAGAAGAAGGAGCGCGATCGCCATGGCCGCGAGAGCGGTCGAGATCCAGGCCTGAGGCTTTCCGAATCGATCGACCAGAGGAGCCCAGAGAACCTTGAGGGTCCACGGAAG
Source organism: Candidatus Eisenbacteria bacterium (assembly GCA_016867495.1). Classification (NCBI taxonomy): domain Bacteria; phylum Candidatus Eiseniibacteriota; species Candidatus Eiseniibacteriota bacterium. The sequence continues at coordinate 39,380 of VGJL01000007.1, forward strand.
GCCGAGAAGAGTGAGGAGCCCGATCTCCTGCAGGCCCGCCCCGTGAACCCTCAGGTAGACGGGGACGCACTCGGTGAATACCCCGAAGGGCAGGCCCTGCGCGAGATAGAGGATCGCGACCCAGCCCAAAGCGCCCCCGGTGCCCTTCCGCGGCGCGTTCATCAAGTGTCCGGCGAGGAATGGGTAGCCACAGCCACGCTCCGGAGAGTGTTGTCCCTTACCGCCAACTCAAGCGACTATACGACATTTCAGTTGACCAGCCCTGATGCGCGCTCCTAGACTGCGTCGGAGTCAAAGAGGGGGGGGCGCGGAATGGCTTCGTTCCAGTGGAGTCCCCTGGTTTTCTCGGAATCCATGGGAGCACTTGCCTGATCCCCCCTTCGGGAGGCCGCGCAGATACCGGATTGCACCCGCGGCAACTCCCGCGCTGGACGATGTGGCGGGAGTTGGCGGGTTCCTTGACAGGCGATCCGAATGGCGACTTTGGTCTGGCGACTTCGAGTCGTGGGCCGCCTTGAGAAGGGAGATCAGGGGCCGCAAGCGGAGTGACCGCTTCGCCTACCCGAGATTCCCCCCGCAGCGAACCATAGCCCGTTCAGGATCTTCGCGCTAGCATCTTTCGGCTGGGCGGCCGTCGGCTCGCGCAGGGCGAAGCCGGTCCAGGCGCCCGAAAAGGAGGTCCCGATGTCCGGCGCGACAGATCCGAAGGGGAGGCTCCCGGAGGCCCCCAAGGCGTTTCGCAAGTTCCAGGACGCGCACCCCGAGGTCTCGGCGGCCTACGAGGCTCTCGGGGAGGCCGTGAGGAGGGCCGGTCCGCTCACGGGGCGTGAGGTCGCCCTCGTGAAGCTGGCGATCTCGATCGGCGCCCGACTGGAGGGCGCGGCTCACGCGCACTCCCGCAAGGCGCTGGCGGCAGGAATAGAGCCGGAGGCCCTGAGGCAAGTCGCGATTCTCGCGGCGCCGACCATCGGCTTCCCTCCGATGATGGCGGGGCTGGGCTGGGTGGAGGAAACGATCGAGAAGCGGGCTACTTGAAGCGGTAGGTGATCCGTCCCCGGCTCACGTCGTAGGGGGAGAGCTCGACCAGAACCTTGTCCCCGACGAGGATCCTGATGAAGTGCTTGCGCATCTTCCCCGAGATGTGGGCCAGGACAATGTGCCCGCCCGTGACCTCGACGCGGAACTGGGTGTTCGGGAGGGTTTCTAGGACCATTCCCTCCATGACGATGGCGTTTTCTTTGGTCGGCGGTCCCGGCTCCGGGTCCTGCCTCGCGGGCCGGCTCGACTTCTTCGGATAGAAAACCCTCTTCTTCCTCAAACAATCTCCTTCGGTATACGCGGGAATCGCGCGGGAGGACGATCCATCCCGCATGCTACGGACAGTGGGCGGAAGGCCGGCGCCACAGCCATGAGCCACCGGGAATGTTCGGCTAGAGCCCCCCTCTGGTCAAGCGGAATCAGGCATCCGCCCCCGCGTCGCGGCGCCTGCCGCTCACCGGTGCGCGCCGGAACCCGCGAGCCAAAGACCGTTCGCGTCTCGCTCGAACCTCCGGAGCAGCACGGCCCGGAAGTCCGGCCACCTCTCCGGAGAGATGACGGGCTCGGCGACGACCAGCTTGCGCCGGATGCGGACGCTTTTGGGCTCCGCATCCACTTCCGTCTCGACCAGGCATCCCCCACCCTCGAATCGCCCCGCCGCGGGAAGGATCGTCGGCCGCGTCGCCGGCGGAAGGTCAACTCTCAGGTCGATCTCCTCCTCGATGAGGAAGGGGAGCCGAAGGGGCGTGTCGCGCTCGGTCCGCGAGAGCGATACGCCCTCGGGCAGAATCGCTTCGGGCATCCCCGGCAGCGACGGGATGGGAAGCATGCGCGCTCGGGGCCCGATCGAATCGCCGAGGCTCCCTCCCGTGAAGGAGAAGAGGAGGGACAGGGTGTCGGGGCCGAGAGCATCGACGCGGTAGCCGGCGACCTCCGCTCCCTCGGCGAGTCCCGACGCGAACCCGTCGAGGAATCCTTTCAGATCCTCGTGGGAAGCGAACCGGCAGATCGCGCCCTTCATGTCGAGCACGGCCTCTCCGGCGACTCCCCCGTCCTCATCCTGTCGCAGCCTCAACGAGAGGCGTCCTCGGCTTCGTCTATCACCCAGATTCCGGAACGTCGCCGCTTCGCCCGCGCATGCCAGGACCTCTTCCGCGGCGCCGGGATCGATCGCCGGGCCCGAGATTCCCTCACGCACCGCGAGACGATGCGCTCCGCGCTCTAGCCAGATCTCGTCGAACTGCAGGAGTGCGGGAACCTCCCGGATGACGCGCGGAACTGCCGGTCGCAACACGAGGTCGGTCTTGAGGCCGAGGGCCTGCAACGCGGCAACGGCCAGCGCGGCTCGATCGAGCATGTTGCCGCAGGAGGTCGCGAACGTGCGGGAGGCCGGCCGCGCGGGAAGCTGCCAGTCAAGAGTCGGATCGTCCGCCGCGTTCATCCGCTCTCGCAGGAGCCACGACGCCGTGGCGAGGCGGTCCTTGTCTCCGAGGGGCGGCCTTCCGCTCGGCATCGGCCCGCGCGTCCAGCTCTCGATCGCCTCATCCGGAATCGCCGCATCCATGACGCGGCCGCGGATCCATCCCGCAAGGGAACCCCATCCCTGGCAGGTGGAGTAGAGCAAGTGAGGCCGCCTCTCCAGGTCGGAAAGGCCGCCCTCGTAGGGGTATGCGGGAATCTCCGTGAAGCGCCAGCTCCGCCGATTCCCCTCGATCCGCGGAGCGGTCCCCGCATCGACTCCGCCGCCCGCGGCCGCCCAGTGGAAGGTCGCCCCGGAGGGAACGGTGATCCCCACCTCGCAGGCCATGACCGGAGCCTCGTCGCCAATCCCCTCGGCCCCCTCGAGCCAGGGCAGCCAGGATGCGCGATCCTTGATCGCGTAGTCGAGTTCGACCAGGCAGCCCCGCTCGACGCCAAGGAAACTGATCACGATCTCCTGCAGACCGGCCCGATCGGGACAGCGCGACACGCGATCGGGCGTCGTGCGGTTGAATGCCCGGGGAAGGGCGGGCACCTCGGTGCCGTCTTGCATGAACGCCCTGCATACGCTGACGGCGAGCTCTTGCCTGGTCGTGTCGAACGCCACCCGCCTGTCGCCCCTGTGGGCGATCGCCGCGTCGGTCAGCAGGCGCTCGACCTGGCGGATCCGCCGGCTCACCCGCCCATCCGGATCCAGGACGACCTCGACCCCGCGGAAGAGAATGACGCAGTCGTCGCTGTGATGCGTCCTCGCCGTCGCCTCGATCGCGAGAAGATCCTGCGTCGGCGGACCGAGGGGCGTCTCGGCAGAGACCCCGACTCCCGGCAGGGTCGACGCGCAGATGAAGCAGAACAGGAAGCGCCTCGTGATCGACATCACTTTCTCCTCGCCCAGCGCTGTCTGGTCCCGAAGGCCCGCAGCGAGTCGGCCGCCTCGACGCCGCCGGCCCACTCTCTTGCCGGAACCGTGCGCCGCTTGCTCACGGCTGTCATGGTTGTCCGGACCTCGCCGCCCGAAGGCGTGTAGTGCCCGCGGACCGACGCGGCGTCCCGCTCGACGGAGACGGAGTCGACGCCTGCGGCCGACCGGAATCCCGGGGGAAGCGTGACCCGCTCGCTCACCTCGACCCGCTGGCTGAACCAGAGAAGCGCCTCGTAGGCGCGCTCCTTCTCCCCTGCGAAGGCCAGCAGCCGGGTCAACCGAGCGGTCTGGGACGCCACCCGAAGAGCGGGCGGGACGAATGTGAGGATCGTCTCCGCGACCGCGGCATAGCGCGGAACGCGATAGCCGATCCGGATCGAAGTGTCTTGCGAGAAGTCGCGGGGATCGAGGTAGCGGGCGTCGGTCAGCTCGGCCGACGGACCCAGGGAGGAGAGCAGACCGATCAGCGCCTCCGCTCGCTCCGGGCTCGGGGTCTCGCCGATCAGTCCCCTCAGACGCGCGTCCGATGCGCCGGTTCCCACGATCGTCATCTCCCCGGAGAGAGTTCCGTCAGGCTCGAGCCTCGCCCGGCCCTCGATCGTCATGCGGCTCTCCTCGGGCGAGAACGAGCGGATCCGCTCGCGCCCCTCGCCCCTGGGCGATCCGATCACGTAGTGCTGCTCCCCCTCGTAGCGGGACCAGACGCTCCGGTTGAAGGGCGCCCACGTGGGGTCGAGCATCGTGAAGCTTCCATCCGGCCGCTCGACGGCCACGACGCAGTGATTGAACTGGTCGGCCGGAATCGCCTCCACGCGCGCTCCGGCCTGCGTCATCGCCGGGTAGGTCGTGAAGCCCGCCGCCCTGAGCATCGTCACCAGCATCCCGGCGATGTCCTTGCAGACCCCGCAACGGTCGGCGAATGTCATGATCCCCGGATGCAGAGTGTATCCCTCTCCCTTCCCCATCGAGAGACCCGAGTAGCGGATCTCCTGAGCGACCCAATGCAGAAGCGCCGCCATCTTCTCGTCGTCGTCCTTCAGTCCCGCCGTCAGTTCCGCCACCTTGCGGCGAATCCCGTCGTCGGCCTCGAAGACCGGCTCGTTGACCTCGAAGAACCAGCGCGACTTCTGCGGCCAGCTCTCGACCGTCGCCAGAACAACCTTGGGAAGATAGTCGGGCGGATCCGGCGCGCGGTCTTCCTCCTCGTACGCCTGGACGTCCCTCGCCTGCCATGTGTAGACGAGGAAAGAGTCGGCGAAGACCAGGGATGACCGCAGGGCGCCGCTGTAGATCGCGTACTGGACCGGCTTGTCCCGCGCGACACGCAGGCGGTAGGTCTTCTCCTTCATCGGGTGCTGTTCCTGGAAGAGAACGACATCGTAGAAGTGGCCGCGCATCGGGGGAATGTATCTCTCGTCGTCCTCCGGCCGATCGGCGCCGTCCCCGAGATAGGCGATCTGGAATCCCTTCTTGTAGGTCCGCACCTCGACGGCGTCGCCGACGTTGAGCCTCGGCAGGGAGAGGATCTTCATCCTCGCTCCCCAGTAGATCATGTCGGCCGGCGCGAAGAGATCGACGGCGTCGGCGGCGTCGACAGGCAGGACGGCGCCTCCCTCGCGGTGGATCCTCACATCGTCGATACGGATCATGTTCGAGGCGGGGTCATAGTCGAAGCGCAGCGTCGCCAGCGACTTCGCCCCTTCCTCCGTCAGGACTTTCGTCAGCGTCCGCCGGCGGACATGTCCCAGTCCGCTCTCCTCGACCTCGACTTCCGACCGATCGAAGACGGCAACGAGAGCGGCGTCGGGCCAGTCGGTCGAATCGCCCGCGGCGGCGATCCAGTGCGCGATCGAGTCGGCCGCCTCGATGGATCCGAGCGACGAGCTTCCGCGAGCCAGGCCCGCGGAGAGCGATCCGGCCCTCGCCCCCTCGGGATGGGGGATGGGCCAGGCCGCGGCGATGAAAAGAGACAAACAGATGCTGCCCGCGCGGATCGATCGATCCATGAATCCTCCCCAGAGAGTCTGCCGAGAATCGGCCGGCGCCGACAGGCCAGAACGCGCTGAACGATAGGGACATCGCCGGCCACTGTCCACCTCCCGGCGGGGCGACGGCGGGGACGGGCGGCTCCTTGCGGGCGGCGGAGACCGGGCGGGACGCTCCCCCATACCTCTCTTCACCCAGAGGGACCGACCTGATAGGCTCACTTGCGGGCCAACGGTCTGGAGGATGAATGAGCCACGACACTGAATCGAACCAGATGCCCGATGAGGCAGGGAGCCCCGCCGAGAAGAAGAGAGGCGAGGACAAGGCCGACTTCCTGGAGGTGCTGCGCGACCTCGACACCGTCCTGCCGATTCCCGATGTCGGGCAGCGCGTCCATGCCAAGATCCTGAGCCTTGGCGACGATACGGCCTTCCTCGACTACGGAGGCAGGAGCGAGGCCACGATGGAGACGCGACATCTGCGGAAGCCCGACGGCTCTCTGCAGGCCAAGATCGGCGACACGATCGACGCTTATGTCGTGGCGAACGAGGACACGGTCGTCCTCTCCCCCGCCTTCATCCCGTCCCACGACGACGGCCTGGAGATTCTGCGGGAAGCCCTGCGCAGCGGCGCTCCCGTCAGCGGGAAGGTCTCCGGGGTCAACGCGGGCGGTCTCGAGATCGACCTTGGAGGGCGCCGCGCCTTCTGTCCGGTTTCGCAGATCGATCTGGGCTACTGCCCCGACGCGTCCGTCTATGTGGGGCAGACCCTGGAGTTCAAGATCCTCGACCTCGGCGACAAGGGGCGGAGGATCGTCGTCACCCGCCGCGCCCTCCTGCAGGCGCAGCGCGACGAGGCCGCCGTCAAGCTCCGCGCCAGCCTCTTCGTGGGGATGGAGCGGGAAGGGACTGTCGCGCGCCTCGAGCCTTTCGGCGCCTTTGTCGATCTCGGGGGGATCGACGGGATGGTCCATGTCTCCGAGATCTCGCACGACCGCGTAGCCCATCCCTCCGAGAGCCTGAAGGCCGGAGACCGCGTCCGAGTGAGGATCCTCGAGCTGGGCAAGGATGCGAAGGGCCGCGACAGGATCTCTCTCTCCATCAAGGCCGCGCAGCAGGATCCGTGGCACGAGTTGCCGGAGGAGATCAGGGCGAACGCCAAGCTCTCGGGCGAGGTCGTGCGCATGGCCGACTTCGGAGCCTTCGTCCGCCTCCGCCCCGGGATCGAGGGACTCCTTCACATCTCCGAGATCGGCGACGACACGCTGGCGCACCCGCGCGACGCGCTCCGCGAGGGACAGGTCATCGACGTGAAGGTGCTCTCGGTCGATCCTTCGAAGCGGAGAATCTCCCTCTCGATGCGCGAGAATGTCGAGAAGTCCCCCCTGGCGCACATCGGGAAGACCCTGGAGGGAGTCGTCCGGGCTCACAAGCCCTACGGCGCGTTCATTGATCTGCCATCCCTCGGCAGCCGCGTCAGCGGACTCCTCCCGCTGGAGGAAGCCGGCGTCGGACGAGGCCCGGGGCTCGCCAAGAGACTCCCTCTGGGCGACAGGGTCGAGGTGACGGTCCTGCAGATCGACGAGAAGGGGCGGATTCGCCTGGGCATTCCCCAGACCGGCGGGGCTCAAGCCGCAGGGCCGGCCGCCAGCCGCGGCGTGCCCAGCGCGATGGCGGAGGCGCTACGGCGAGCCTTGCAGCAGAAGGACCAACCGGCCGGCTAGGACATCTCTTGACCGCCGCCGAGACGCACGGATTGCGCATCGCCTCGTGTCTCGGGTGCGGCCGAGCCTGTCCGGAACCCCGTCCATGATCCCTGACAGCCGCGGAGGCGAGAGGCAGCTCGGTCCCGAGGAGCTGCGCCGGTACGCCCGTCAGATCGTTCTGCCCGAGGTCGGGGAAGCGGGCCAGGAGCGACTCAAGAAGGCGCGGGTTCTCTGCGTAGGCGCGGGCGGGCTCGGCTCACCCCTGGCGATCTATCTGGCGGCGGCCGGCATCGGCAGGATCGGGCTCATCGATTTCGATCGGGTCGATCTCTCCAACATCCACCGCCAGATCCTCTACTCGGCTTCCGACGTGGGAGCGCCGAAGGTCGCCGCGGCGGCCGTTCGACTGAGGGACATCAATCCTCACGTCGAGATCGATGCGCATGAGGAGCGACTCACCGGCGCCAACGCCATGGAGATCGTCGCGCGGTACGACATCGTGGCCGATGGAGCCGACAACTTCGCCACGCGCTATCTGGTCAACGATGTCTGCGTCCTCTCGGGCAAGCCGAACGTCCAGGCGAGCATCTTCCGCTTCGAGGGACAGATCTCCACGTTCGGCGCGCGGCGGGGTCCTTGCTACCGGTGCCTCTATCCCGAGCCGCCCGCGCCGGGGACCGTGCCGGCCTGCGCCGATGCGGGCGTGCTCGGCGTCCTGCCGGGGATCCTGGGGACGCTCCAGGCGCTCGAGGTCCTGAAGCTGATCCTGGACCGCGGCGAGACCCTGACCGGGAGGCTCCTTCTTGTCGATGCGCTCGCGATGCGTTTCCGGGAGATCTCCTTTCGCAAGGACCCGGCTTGCCCGGTCTGCGGCCCGAATCCGACGATCCGCGCTCCGATCGACTACGAGGAGTTCTGCGGAACCAGGCATGGCGGCGCGGACGAAGAGAAGGAGGCGGGCGCAGGCGCGATCAGCGTCGAGGAGCTGGCCGCGCGGCTCCGCGAGGGAGAGTCGATCGTCCTGATAGATGTGCGCGAGCCTTTCGAGCAGAGGATCGCGACGATCCCGGGAGCGAGGCTGATCTCCCTCGCGGATCTCTGGACAGAGCTTCCACGCCTCGATCGGAGCGCGAAGCATGTCGTCTTCTGCCACACGGGAGTCCGCAGCGCGCATGCCGTGGCGATGATGAAGAGGGGGGGGATCCCCCGCGTGCTGAATCTGACCGGCGGGATCGACGCCTGGTCTGTGCGCGTCGACCCCTCGGTCCCCCGCTATTAGCGCTGTCGGGCCGCCGCGGATCCGTGGTACGGTCTCGCGATGGCCACCGAATGGTCGGAGCGCGCCCAGAGCCTGGGGCGCTCCGCAGGCGGAAGGAGGATGCGATGACCGGAGGGGTCTACAAGTACATCGATCTGGTGGGTATCAGCGGCGTCTCGATCGAGGACGCGATCAAGAACGCCGTGGCGAAGGCAGCGCAAACCGTGCACGAGATCCGATGGTTCGAGGTCACGGAAACGCGCGGACGGGTCGAAAAGGGAGCCATCGTCGAGTATCAGGTCGGCATGAGACTGGGATTCAAGCTCGACTGAGGCGACCCGGGCGGCGCGGCTGATTCCTTCCTTCGATCCCGCTTCACGCCCGACGGCTTCCGTGCAGCTTCGAGTCGCTTACGCCCTGTTGTGGGCCGTGCTGGCTCTGCGAGCCGGGGCGACCCTCTTTCCCTCCTCCTGGCTCTGGGGGCTCGATTCCCTGGCCGACCGCGGTCCGGCCCTGAAGGCCATCGGGCTCCTGCTCTTCGCGGCCTCCGCAATCCCTGCCGTGGGGAGGGCTCTCCTCCGCCCGCTCTCTCCCCCTCCCGCGCGGGCGGCAACCATGCTTTCGGCCGGGGCGGGGATCGGGATCTTCCTGGGAGTCCTGATACTCCTGCGTTCAGGCAATCCGCTTCTCGGCGACGCGCAGACCTACCTCTCGGCGATCGACAAGGGGGTGCGCTCCGCGGGCGCGGCGCACCGGGAACCGCTTTCGCAGGCGGTCGTCATCGGATTCCATCGGCTCGTCTCCGCTCCTCTCGGCTGGAGCAGCCATGCGAGCTTCGTCGTTCTGGAGGCCGCGCTCGGCGTCGGCTTCCTGCTGCTCGCGCACAGGCTGTCGGTCGCGCTGGCGGACTCGCCCGCTGCCCGTGCGCTTGCGTTCGGCGTGATCGCGCTCGGGGGAGGCCTGCATCTCTTCGCCGGCTACCCGGAGTTCTACGGCTTCGGACTGACCGCGTTTCTCCTCTTCGCGTGGCTCGGCGCGCGGTCCCTGGCCGGCGACTCCCCCGTCGCCCTGGCCGCGCTTGCCTTCGTCCTTGCGGCTCTCTGCCACGCGCAGGCGCTCTTCGCGGCCCCCGCGATCGGGTATCTCCTGATCAAGGGATGGCTCGACGGCAGACGCCGCGACGCGCTGCTCGGGATCGTCTCGATTCCGGCGGTCGGTCTGCTCGCGCTGATCCTCCTGCGCTATCCCTTCGGCGACCTGGCGGGCGAGGCGGCGAGAGAAGGCGCCTTCCTTCCCCCTCTCGGCCGCTGGACGGCGCGCACAGCATACGGCCTCTACTCCCCGGTCCATCTCGCGGATCTTGCAAATGCGCTTCTTCTCGCGGCGCCCGGGCTTCCCGTGGCCCTTGCGCTCGCCTGGAGGGCGAAGGCCGGGACGGACGCGATCGCGCGCCGCCGCGCGGTCTTCCTCGCATGCCTCGCCGTGGGGCCGGCTCTCTTCGCGCTCGTCGCAAACCCCCAGCTCGGAATGGCGCGGGACTGGGACATCTTCGTTCTGCCCGCGGTCGCGATCGCGATCTGGTCGGCGGCGACCGCGGCGGGCGGGTTCGCGCGCCCGTCGCCGGGCCACCGGGGTCTGGCGGGAGCGTTGCTCCTCACA
>VGJL01000008.1 GCA_016867495.1 Candidatus Eisenbacteria bacterium
CGGGGCGAGCTACGACCTGAAGAAGGGGATCGTCCGGCTTGGCGCCCGTCCGGCCCGAGCCTTCAACTTCTGGGGGGCGATGACCGCCGGCGATGGGATCGACTACGAGAACGCGACGCCGTCGCGCAGAAGCTCGGGGAAGCTTCTATATGGAGGGCCGGGCTTCGCGGTCGACATCGGCCGGCATCTGCAGTTCTTCGCCGATCACACCTACGAGCGCCTCGATGTGCGCGGGGAGAAGCTCTATGAGGCGAACCTCCTCCAGTCCCGCCTGGCATATCAGATGAACATCCGGATGATGGCAAGGGCGATCTGGCACTTCACGGACGTCACGACGCATCCGCGGCAGTACTCCTATCCGGTGGACGCGCGGTCGACCGAGCTCTTCACGCAACTCCTCCTCTCGTACAAGGTCAACCCTCAGACGGTCTTCTATCTGGGCTACTCGGAGGAGAGGGTGGGGGCGGGGAGCCGCAGGCTTCATCTCGATGGGCGGACCTTCTTCGGGAAGGTCGGCTACGCCTGGCTCCTCTGATGGCGGCGGCTCCCAAATACGTGGATCTCCATCGTTCCGGAGAGATCGAGCGACGCGTCCGGGCTTCTCTGGAAGGCCTCCGTTCCTGCCGGGCCTGCCCGTGGGAGTGCGGGACCGACCGCGCGCGTGACGCGGAGGGGATCTGCCGCACGGGCCGCCGCGCCCGAGTGAACAGCTTCTTCCCGCATCATGGGGAAGAGCGATGCCTCCGGGGAACGGGCGGGAGCGGAACGATCTTCTTCGCCCGATGCAACCTCCAGTGCGTCTTCTGCCAGAACTACGACATCAGCCAGCGGGATGCCGGGTTCGAGGCCTCCGCCTTGGATCTCGCGGGCATGATGCTCGACCTCCAGCTCGCCGGCTGCCACAACATCAACCTGGTCACGCCCGAGCATGTCGTTCCGCAAGCGCTCGAAGGGCTGCAGATCGCGATCGATGACGGCCTGCGCCTGCCGGTTGTCTACAACACGAGCGGCTTCGATTCCCTCGATAGCCTGCGGTTCCTGGACGGGATCGTGGACATCTACATGCCCGACTTCAAGCTCTGGACGGAGGCGAACGCCGCCCGGTTCCTGAAGTGCGGCCGCTATCCGGAGGCCGCGCGCGCGGCCCTCCGCGAGATGCACAGGCAGGTCGGCGATCTGACGATCGACGAGAGGGGAATCGCGCGGCACGGCCTTCTCGTGCGGCATCTCGTCATGCCGGGGCTCGTGGAGGAGACGCGCGAGATTCTGCGCTTCCTGGCCGGGGAGATCTCTCCGGACACCTACGTCAACATCATGGACCAGTACCACCCGGCGGGGGTCGTGGGGAGAGGCGACTACGCGGAGATCGATCGGGCGGCGGAGCGCGGGGAGGTCGAGGCGGCCTTCCGCCACGCGCGGGAGGCCGGCCTCCACAGGTTCGAACCCTGAGACGGCGGCGAGTCAGCGAACGAGAACGAGCCCTGTTGCCGCCTTCCGCGTTTGGTCGTTCAGGCAGCCCCAGTACACTCCCGCGGGCAGCTCGCGCCCCGCGTCGTCCCTGCCATCCCAGGGGATGCTGTGCCTGCCGATCCCGAGCTGCTCCCGCGTCAGTCCCCTGACCGTTCTCCCCAGCGGATCGCGGATCGACACCTCCACCGTGGCCGGCGCGAGAAGAGTGAACGAAAGGACCGCCGCGCCGCGAAGGGGGTTGGGACTGCAGGCGAGCGCGAGCCTGCGGGGACTGCCGTGGACGGCCTCATCGGCCGAAAGCGCCTCGCAGGCCTGAGCGAACGCGATCCCCGAAGCCGCGTCGAGGAGCTGCTGGAACTCGGTCCATCCCTCGGGCTCGCCTTTGAGAGTGAAGTCCAGCCAGGGGAGCAGGAACTCCAGTGTCATCGCGTGCTGCTGGGCGCGCGTGATCGCCGGCGACGGACATCCGCCTTCCCCCAGGGAGCAGGTGATGTTGTAGTCGGCGAACTGGCAGTGGCTCGCCCCCGTGATCGTCACATGCGTCTTGCAGGCGGAGGCGAGCGCCTCGTACATGGGGATCTGGTGCTGGGCCGGGGGAGTCACGCAACCGTGCGATCCCGGGAAGAGCAGGGCGGGGATCTCGATTCCCGACGCCGCCTGGATCTTCTGGACGAGGAATGCCAAGTCGCGCCCGAACTCGCCGTGGCTGGGGAGCAGTCCCCCCTCGGTCCGCGGTAGGGCGAGGATGTACCCTTCGGGAGCGAGCCCCGTCCAGAGCCCCCGGCAGCGCCTCTTATCGGCGTCACGACATGAACCCCCGCCTTCCAAGCTCGTCGGCCATGCGCGGAAGGGACATCCCTCCGCCGCACAGCGTTGGAAATTGTACGCCGGGAGCCAGTTCACGGCAACGGGTGGGAGAGTTCGTGCAGGGGAGTTCGCGCGGTGGAGTCGGTCCGGGGGAGTCCGCGGGTGGGAATCCACATGGGGGGCGGCCCATGGGAGTCCCCGCCCGCCGCAAGATGCTCCTTGTGACAAAAGTCATATGGAGATTGAGGCCGCCCGCTTAGAGTCGCCTTGGTGGTTTCGCCCATCCTTGACGGGCACTATTCTAGGGGTCGCATGAGAGCTGGATCAGCGTTCGGCATCGTTCTGGGGATTCTGGTCGGAGCGACGGCCGGGATCGGGGGATATACCTTCCTCTACGCGAAGGGCGGCTCCTACTTGACGAACGATCCCGAGGCGTGCACGAACTGCCACGTCATGCGCGAGCAGTTCGACGGCTGGATGAAGTCGAGCCACCGCAACGTCGCCGGCTGCAACGATTGCCACACGCCCCACGCTCCGGTTCCGAAGTACGCGACCAAGGCCGAGAACGGCTTCCGGCACTCGCTGGCCTTCACATCCGGCAGGTTCCCGGAGCCGATCGAGATCACGCCGCACGCGCGCGAGATCACCGAGCAGGCGTGCAGGCATTGCCATGAGGAGATCGTCGAGGCGATCGACACGGGCCGGCACGGAGACGAGAAGCTCTCGTGCATCAGGTGCCATCGCTCTGTCGGGCATCTGCGTTGATGACGGGTGCCGGGCAGGAGCCGGGCGAGAGGTAGGAGAGGAGAGGGAGGCCGATGAGCATGGCGAAGGGAGGAGGCTCCGCGCGATCCGGAAGGCTCGTGCTGGGCGCGGCGATTCTGGCCGCGATTCTGGCGGCGGGGGTGACGGGACTCCTGGTCAACATCTTCGAGCACAAGCAGGAGGCCAAGAACCCCTTCTTCCGGGTCGTGGAGATCACGGACGAGATCGAGGATCCCATCGTATGGGGCAAGAACTTCCCCCAGCAGTACGATCTCTACAGCCGGACGGTGGATCAGGTCCGCACGCGCTACGGCGGCAGCGAGGGAGTTCCAAGGACGCCGACAGATGCCGACCCCAGATCGGTCGTCGCGCAGTCGAAGCTCGAGGAGGATCCCCGCCTGAAGGCGATCTGGGCGGGCTACGCCTTCGCGAGGGATTTCCGGGAGGAGCGCGGCCACGCCTTCATGCTGGAGGATCAGAGCTTCACGGAGCGGCAGCTCGCCGTCAAGCAGCCGGGGAGCTGCATGAACTGCCATGCCTCGGTCTACGTCCCATACAAGAAGCTGGGCGGCGGAGATCTGACGGCCGGCTTCGAGAAGATGAACCAGATGCCGTACAGCGAGGCCCGGACGCACGTCGAGCATCCCATCGCCTGCATCGACTGCCACGATCCGGAGACGATGCAGCTCAGGATCACGCGCCCCGGTTTCATGGAGGGGATGCAGGCGCTCAAGGCATCGCAGGGGGTTGCCGACTACGACGTCAACAAGTCGGCCACGCGGCAGGAGATGCGCTCCTTCGTCTGCGCTCAGTGCCATGTCGAGTACTACTTCAAGGGAGCCGAGAAGCGTCTCGTCTATCCGTGGCACAAGGGGCTCAAGGTTGAGGAGATCCTCGACTACTACGACGAGGTGGGTCACAAGGACTGGGTCCACGCCGCCTCGGGAGCCCCCGCGCTGAAGGCGCAGCACCCGGAGTTCGAGCTCTGGAGCCAGGGGATCCACGCCCGTTCTGGCGTCGCCTGCGCCGACTGCCACATGCCCTACAGGCGGATCGGGGCGATGAAGATCAGCGATCACCACGTGCGCAGCCCGCTCCTGAATGTCAGCGCGGCCTGCCAGCCGTGCCACAAGTGGCCCGAGGAGGAGCTGAAGTCGAGGGTCGAAGAGATCCAGGATCGCACCTACGGGCTGCGCAACCATGCCATGGACGCCCTCGTTGCCCTGATCGAGGATCTCGGGAAGGCGAAGGAGTCGGGCCGGTCCGACGAGGAGCTGTCGGCGGCCAGACAGATGCAGCGAGAGGCGCAGTTCCGCATAGACTTCGTCGAGGCGGAGAACTCGACGGGCTTTCACGCGCCGCAGGAGGCCGCGCGGATCCTGGGGGAGGCGATCGACATCGCCCGCAAGGGTCAGCTCGCCGTTCGTGACCTCGCTCTGAAGACGCCCTAGGAAGAAGCGAGATCGACTGACTCGGGCCGCCGCGCGAGTGTGTGGCACTCTCCCGTGCCGGTCCGAGGGGCGAGTCGGGCGGGAGCGCGCCTACTTCAGGAGCCCCCTTCTGAGATTCTCCAGGTTCGTGCGGGCCGTCTCGTAGCGGGGGTCGATCGCGAGAGCCCTCTCCCACAAGATCTTCGCGTCGTCCGCGCGCCCCTGCGCAAGGCGAATCGCCGCGAGGTTGGAGAGCGCCTGCACATAGTCCGGCCTGAGGCGGATCGCGGTCTCGTAGGAACCGGCCGCCAGATCGACGCGACCCTGGATCTGATAAGCCTGCCCCAGGTTGAAGTGCGCCGAGACATGCGTCGGGCGAGCGGCGATCGCCCTGCCGTAATAGCCGATCGCGGCTTCGAGATCGCCATTCTCCCTCGCGATGATCCCCAGGTTGTTGAGAGCTACCGGATACCCCGGGAGGATTTCGATCGCCCTCCGGTAGCGATCGGCCGCGGAACCGATCCTTCCGGCTTCCTGCTCGACGAGGCCGGCGTTGTAGTTGGCCTTGGCGCTGTTCGGAGCGCTCGCGAGTTGAGCGCGGGCGAAACGCTCCATGGTGCTCCATGTCGTGTTGCGGAGAACGGTCAGGGGGGCATAGGCGATGAGCAAGAGGGCCAGAAGTCCCGGGGTGATTCGCTGAAGGCGTCCTCTCAGGAGCCAGTGTCCGTACCCCAAGGCCGCGCAGAAGAAGAGCGACGGCGAGTAGGCGAGTCGCTCGCCCATGATCGTCCCGATGGGGTAGAGGACGTTGCTGGCGGGAAGGAAGAGGATGGCGTACCCGCCCACGAAGAGCGGCACGACAGGATGGCGTCTTCGCAGCGCCCACGCTAACGCGGCGGCGCAGAGAAGGATGAGGAAGTAGAGGAGCACGCTCGCCGAGGCGACCGAACCGACAACCGGGATCTGGTTATAGGAATAGTCCGAGGAGAGCCGGATCGGCAGCAGCAGCAGTCGGAGGTAGTTGAGCTGCACGACGGCGGCCGTGAGGAGCCGCTCCCCGAGTCCCGCCTCGACCAGGGGGTTGTCGATCGGGAGTATCACCATCTGCGCCCCGCGCACGGCGCCCGATCTCATCAAGCCCCACAGCGCGACTGCCGCTGCCCCCGCGACGTACGAGAGCCATGGCCCGGATCGCTTCCGCGCGCGCGACACGGCGTCCATCAAGGCGGCAACCGGCAGGAAGGCGACGGCCGACTCCTTGCTGAAGAGGGCCAGGAGGAGGCATGAGCCCGAGAGGAACGGACTCCGCCGGTCACGGTGCGAGATGAGAAAGAGGATGCCGAAGAGGGCAGCGAGGATCTCTCCCCTCCCGACGACCGAGGCGACGGCCTCCGTGTGGATCGGGTGGCAGGCGAAGAGGAGCGCGGATGCTGCCGACGCGGCGGGGGGCATGCCGAGCCGCGTCAGAAAGATCAGGAGAAGGCAGCCGACGATCGCGTGGAGGACGACATTGAGAGCCCGGTACCCGACTGGATCCGGACCGCTCCGCCCGATGAGCCGGTTCGTCCCGTAGTTGAGCGCGAAGGTCCAGATCGTCAGCGGCCGGTAGAGCGTGTCGTTCTGGATGACCGTGCCCCAGTACCGTTCGGCGAAGATCGCTTTGATCCGAAGCGGGTCGTGGGTGTTCGCGTTCTGGATCAGCATCTCCCGATCGTCGGAGACGAGGTCGTTCCCGATGGTGTTGGCATAGACCGCGACCGAGAGGAGGAACACGGCCAGCGCCCAGCGGGAGAGCGCGGGTCCCGGGCGGGCGGGTCCCTTGGGTCCTCTTCCTCTTCCTGTCCGCGCGCTCGACATGTCTGATTGCCCGGCCGGGGTGGCTGTGGCTGGCGGGATCATGACCGACGGGGGAGGGAGCTTCAAGAGCATCGGTGTCCGGGACCGACGCTCACGGTTCATGGCTTTCGAACTCGCGGGAGCGTCTGTACGCTGGTCAGTTGGCAGGGAGGAGGACTCCGATCTCGACGACGCCTCGGGCGCGCCCGCGCCCCACGATCCTCTGGTTCCGGAACGACCTCAGGCTTGCGGACAATCCGGCCGTTCGGGCGGCGTGCGATCGCGGCGCGCCGATCCTGCCAGTCTACATCCTTTCCTGAGGAGAAGAGGAGGGGAATCATGAAGATCCTGATAACCGGAGCGACCGGCTTCGTCGGCTCCTCCCTGCGCAGGGCCCTGGCGGGTGAGGGACATTCGATCGTCGTCCTGACGCGCTCCAGAGAACCGTCAGAGGGGTCTGCGACGTGGGATCCACGGGCGGGGAAGATCGATCGCGACCGGCTCGAGGGGTTGGATGCGGTCGTCCACCTCGCGGGAGAGAGCATCGGCGCGGGTCGCTGGACCAGGGAAAGGAAGGATCGCATCCTCAGAAGCCGCGTCGATGGGACGCGGCTGCTCGCCTCGAGCCTCGTCAAGCTCGAGAGGCGGCCGCGCATTCTCATCTCCGCATCCGCGGTCGGCTACTACGGCGATCGCGGCGAAGTCGTCCTTGACGAGGAGAGCGGTCCCGGCGACGGCTTCCTGGCGGATGTCTGCAGGAGCTGGGAGGCGGCCGCGGAGCCGGCGAGCCGCGAAGGGATCGATGTCGTCGCTCTCCGGATCGGGATGGTCCTTGGAGCCGAAGGGGGAGTTCTGGCGCGTCTGCGACCCATTTTCCGCGTGGGCATGGGAGCGGTCCAGGGGAGCGGGCGGCAATACGTGAGCTGGATAACGCTGGATGATCTCGTCGGCATCGTCCGACACTTTCTCTCGCGCGCGGGCGTCCCGGCGCCGGGCGAGTCCCGAGCCGGGCGCGTGGTGGCGGTCAACGCCGTCGCGCCGAACCCCGTGACGAACCGCCAGTTCACGAAGGCGCTCGCGCAGGCGCTCGGCCGCCCGGCGATCCTGGTCGCGCCCGGATGGGCGTTGCGGCTCGCTATGGGAGAGATGGCCGGGCCGCTCCTTCTGGCCAGCGCGCGCGCCGTGCCCCGCCGCGCGCTCGAGAGTGGATACGAGTTCCGCCACCCAGAACTGGCAGGCGCCCTCCGGGCCATCTCTGGTAGAATGCGAGATTCGTGAGCAGGCTTCCAAAGGGCAGGTGCGCTTTCGCCTACGAGTTGGGACCGCCGTGGTTGTGGGCCGCCGCTCGCCGTCGGGCACACGGAAGAGCAGGCAACCAGTCGGAGGATCAGCATGGATTTCAACTTCAGCGAAGAGCAGAAGATGATGCGAACCATGGCCCGCGACTTCGCGGACCGTGAGGTCCGGCCGCTGGCGGCGGTTCTCGACGCGGAGGCCCGCTACCCGTACGAGACGGTCGAGAAGCTGGCGCAGCTCGGCTTCATGGGGATTTTCGTGCCGCCCGAGCACGGCGGTTCCGGTCTCGACCAGGTCTCTTACGCTCTCGTCATCGAAGAGCTCTCTCGCGCCTGCGCCGCGACCGGCGTGATCGTGAGCGCGCACAACAGTCTCGTCTGTTACCCCGTGCTTCGCTTCGGCACGGACGAGCAGAAGCGCAAGTATCTGGCCCCGATGGCAAGGGGAGAGGCGATCGGATCCTTCGCGCTGACGGAGCCCGAAGCGGGCTCGGACGCCGCGAACCAGCGGACCGTGGCTGTCGCGGACGGGGATCACTTCGTCCTGAACGGCTCGAAGATCTTCATCACCAACGCGACGGTCGCCAAGACGTTCATCATCTTCGGTCTGACAGATCCGCCAGCGGGCGTGCGGGGGATCACGGCCTTCCTCATCGAGCGGGACACGCCCGGCTTCGTCGTCGGCAAGAAGGAGGACACGATGGGGATCCGGGGCTCGGGAGCCTGCCGACTCGACTTCGACGACGTCCGGCTCCCGCGCGAGAGTGTCCTGGGGGAAGTCAACAAGGGCTTCCGGGTCGCCATGGCTACGCTCGACGCGGGACGGATCGGGATCGCCGCCCAGGCCGTCGGAATCGGGCAGGCGGCGCTCGACGAGTCGGTCAAGTACGCCAAGGAGCGCGTCGCCTTCGGCAAGCCGATCTCGAACCTCGAGGCGATCCAGTGGATGATCGCCGACACGGCGACGGAGGTGGCCGCGGCGCGCTGCCTGACCTACCGCGCGGCCGCGAAGAAGGACGAAGGAGACAACATCACCCTCGAGGCGGCGCAGGCCAAGCTCTACGCGAGCGAGATGGCGCACCGCGCCACGCACCGCGCCGTTCAGATCCACGGCGGCTATGGGTACACGAAGGACTTCCCGGTGGAGCGATTGTACCGGGACGCGAGAGTGACGGAGATCTACGAGGGGACATCGGAGATCCAGAGGCTCGTCGTCGCGAGCCAGATGCTGAAGTAGAGGCCGTCGCGCATCGATGCGGATGGCCATCGGGGAGGAAGGCGCGTGAGACCACGGAAGTGTTCGAGATGGCTCCTCGTCGCTCTGCTCGCGGCGGCATGCGCGATCGCCCAATCGGCGCCCGCGGCCGGGGACGACTCGTTCATCAAGGGGAAGGGGAAGGAGAAGAAGGGCGCTTCGGAGCCCGATGACGGGCTGAAGCCGTTCGACGAGATCGTCGCCGGCTGCGAGCGGGTCGAAGGGCTCTTCCCCATCTATCGCAACCGGGACTTGGGAAAGCTCTGGATCGAGCTGGCTCCGGATCGCCTCGACCGTCCCTACATCTGGGCCCTGACGAGGGAAGCGGCCGAGGGGATCTTCTTCGACAACAGCGCGCTGATGGGCGAGTCGATTCTCACCTTCCACCGCGAGGGGAAGAAGATCCACTGGATCCTCCCGAACATGAGCTTCTTCTCCACCGGGGACTCCGCGTTCGCTCGGGCGGTCGAACGAGGGGTCTCGCGAAGCCTCCTGGGGGTCACGGAGATCGCGAGCAAGCCGCATCCGGAGCGCAAGTCGATTCTCATCGATCCTTCCTCCATCCTCCTTCAGGACCATGGATGGGTCGGATACGTGATGCGGGAGGCGCAGGCCGGCTACTCGCTCGACCGTGACGGCAGCTACGTCGACGTGATCAAGAACTTCCCTCTGAACACCGAGATCCAAGTCGTCTTGACATTCCGCACCGACAACCCGAAGGTCGCCGTCCCGATCCTTCCCGACGCGCGGAGCTTCCAGCATCGATACCACTGGAGCCTTGTGGATCGCCCATCGAACGGCTACCGGCCCAGGCTCGCCGACGATCGGGTGGGGCACTTCCTCACGATGCACCAGGACTACTCGAACCCGCGCAGCGAAAGCCCGTATGTGCGGTACGTCAACCGCTGGCGGCTCGAGAAGCAGGATCCGACGGCCCCCATCTCGCCTCCGAAGGAGCCGATCGTCTACTGGATCGAGAACACGGTTCCGGTCGAATACCGGGACGAGGTCGAGCGGGGCGTGCTCGCATGGAACAAGGCCTTCGAGACAGCCGGATTCCGCGACGCGATCGTCGTGAAGCAGATGCCCGATACGGCCACGTGGGATCCCGCGGATGTCCGCTACAGCGTGATCCGATGGATGCTCCAGCCGGGGGCCGACTATGCCGTGGGACCCTCCCGGTCCGATCCCGTGACCGGCGAGATCTTCGACGCCGACATACGGATCGCCGCGGATCTCGTCAGGACGGTCTACAGGGAGTGGACCGATCAGATCAGTCCGCTGACCCGTCCCGGCCGAGCGTCATCTGACGACGGCGCGGAGGGAGACTGGCTCGATCCCGGCGCGTCGAGAGGCGGCGTCCCCGGATACGGCCCGCATGATCGATGCGATCCGGAGTTCGCCGAGGGGATGGCCCGCCAGGCCGCCTTCGGGATGGGGATCGCCGCCGTCCGCGGCCTGTTCGACCCCGAGAGCCCGGAGGGGAAGAAGTACGTGGACGACTACATGGCCGGTCTCGTCTGCCACGAAGTCGGCCACACGCTCGGCCTCAGGCACAACTTCAGGTCGAGCGTGATCAACACCCTCGATCAGCTCCAGGATGTGGCCAGGACGAAGGCGGTCGGGATCACCGGATCGATCATGGACTACACGCCGGTCAATCTCGCTCGGATCGGCGAGACGCAGGGGGAGTACTGGCAGCTGGAGCCGGGCGTCTACGATCACTGGGCGATCGAGTACGCCTACAAGCCGATCGACGCGCAGTCTCCGGAGGACGAGGTCCCCGAGCTCGAGAGGATCGCCTCGCGCGCCGCCGATCCTCTGCTCACCTACGGCACCGATGAGGATGCGCGCGGCCTGGGCCCGACCGGGATCGACCCCGCGAGTTCGATGTGGGACCTCGGGGACGATCCGCTCGCCTGGTCGGCGAGCCGCATGGACCTCGCCGACGAGCTCTGGTCGCGGATGGACGAATACCTATCGAAGCCGGGGCAGGAGTACCGGCGCTATCGCACCGTCTTCTCTCAGGGGATCGCCGAGTACTGGTACGCCGCCAACATCATTCCGAAGCACATCGGGGGGATCCACCACTACAGGGATCATGTCGGGGACCCGGGCGGGCGCCTGCCCTTCGAGCCGGTCCCCGCGGCGAAGCAGAGGCATGCGCTGAAGCTCCTGACGGAACGCGTCCTCTCGGAGAAGGCGTTCAAGGTCGCGCCGGAGCTTCTCAACAAGATCGCTCCGGACAGGATGCCGACCTTCGGCGGAAACCTCTACTCCTCGCAGCGGATCGATCCTCCCTTCTACGGGCGGATCCTCGGCGTCCAGACGCGGGCGCTCGACCGTCTCTATCATCCGATCACCCTGAGCCGTCTTCAGGACCTCGAGGCCCGCTATGCCGCGGACGAAGAGAAGTTCCGCATGATCGAGATGTTCGAGACGCTGCGCGGAGCGATCTGGAGCGAGGTCGCGGGCGGCAGGCCGGTCGGGACGATCCGCAGGAACCTGCAACGGGCGCACTTGAACCGGCTGATTGAGATCGCCGTCGATCCGGAGGAGGGGACGCCCGAGGACGCGACGACTCTCGCGAGGGCGGATCTCAAGGCGATCATGAGTCGATGCGCGACCGCCCTCGGGCGCGCGGATCTCGATCCGATGACCCGCGCTCATCTGGACGAGACGAGGGATCGCGCGAAGGCGGCCCTGGACGCTCCGGTGAGCCGGTCGATTCCGGATCCCGCCGCGGGACCGAGGATGTAGCGAACTCCGAGGCCGGGCGGCCGCCATGGGCTCTCGAGCCGCGACGGCCGTCCGAGGATCTCCAATCACAGCGGGCCTGTGGGGCTTCGGTCAGGTGATGCCCGCCTGGCCCTCCATCAAGGAACGTAGAGCCAGACTTCGATCGCCGTCGCGCCGGGGCCCAGGTGGTAGAGGAAGCCGCTGGGCGGATCGACCACCAGGATCGACCCGCTCGCGTTTGGGCACTCGACACCGGGCTCGAGCGCCGGGTGGATCCGAGACCAGGTCAAGGTCATCCCCGCCGTGTCCAGCCGGTAGAAGTCGGTCGTGGGCGTCTCAGGGCCCAGATAGCCCCCCAGGATGTAGATCCTCCCCAAAGCGGAGTTGATCGCGGCATCCGCGTAGGCGCGGGGCGATGGGGGCATGCCCGCGGCGGAGCGCGCGGACCAGGGACGGTCGACACTCGCCGCGTCCAGGCTCCAGAGGTCGTTCAAGTATCCGAACTCGTTCTGCCCGCCGAAGAGGAGCAGCTCGCTGCCCCCGGTCGCGAAGAGGGCGCAGCCCGCCCTCTCGGGCGGCTCGACGATGCCGGGCAGCTCGCCGCAATAGTCGTCGCCGGGTCTGTAGCTTCGGAAGTCGATCTTGTAGACGTCGGTCTTGGAGTCGACGCCGCGGAGCAGGTTGCGGCCTCCGCCGAAGCTGAAGAAGCTCCTCAGCAGATCCACCCATGCGGTCGCCGGCCCCTCGTGACTGCGGGTGGTTGGAGGTCCGTCCCCGGCGCAGGACCAGTCCCAGGAGAGGGTATTGCGGTTGAAGAACCAACTACCGTACGTGGTGCTCCAGGGGCTCCCGCCGTCCAGGTAGAAGACGCCGTCTCTAGAGGAGTAGGCCATCGCCGCCCGGTAGCGCGCCCCGGGCTGATGGAGCCCCGCGTAGTCCAAGTGAACCCATGAAGAGTCGGATGGATCGAACTCCCACAACTCTTGCTGCTCCGCGGGACTCGCGCCGCCTCCGTAGATGAGGATCTTGGAGTTGTCGGAATCCCAGGCGCCGGCATGCCCTCGCCTGTAGCCGGGCGCGACTCCGGAGACCTGGATCCGCCGCCACCCGCTCGTGTAGCCCGCCGTCTCGTTCGAGTATCCCGAGTATCCGGCAGCATTGTAGGCGCGCGCCCGGTACGTGTAGCGGCGTGCCGGCGCGAGGGGCTCATCGGTGTGCTCGGTGATGCCAGAGGAGACCGTGGCGAGGTAGGTGTACGAGGGATCTTGCTGACGCCTTCGCTCGATCTCGTAGCCGGCCACGATCCCCTCCGATGCGCGCCACTGGAGCTCGATCGCGAGGCCGCCCGCGCCCGCCTCCAGCCCTGACGGGGCGGACGGGGGCGAGAGATCCGTCATGACCGTGTCCGTCGCCCAGCCGGAGGCGACCGTGTCGGCCCCGGAGGCGAATCGATCGATGGCCCGGATCCGGTACTCATAGACGCGATTGACCTCGACCGAGGGGGCCTGAGCGGTCCTCGAGCTCCCCGAAATCGGATTGCCGGCGTAGGAGGCCCAGTCTGTCGTCTCGGCAAGACGGCTCTCTAGCTCGAAACTCTCGGGGTGATCTCCGTCGAAGATCCACGCGAGTTCGACTCCGATCTCGATCGGGTCCCAGAGTCCGGCGAAGGACGCGGGCGCAGGCGGTGGAGTCGCCCCCTCAGCCGTCTCGGAGTAGTCCGAGTGTCGCTGCCCCTCGAAGGCGCGCATCCGGATCTGATAGGTCGTTCTCTGGAGGAGATCGGAGACCGCGGCCGCCCTGAGGGAGCCCGGGACTGACGCCACCTCTTCCCAGGTCGTCTCTCCGTATCGACGCATCTCGATCTCGAATCCGTCCGGGTTCGACGCAGGGTAGCTCCACCCGACCTCAAGGGAAGCGGGCCCGGAGACGCGAGCTGTAAGGTCGCTTGGCGGCGGAGGCAGCGTCCGCGCGGAATAGGGCTCGCTCGGAGGAGACGGATCTCCATGATCGAGAGCCGATAGCTCGTAGTGGTAGGTCGTCCTGCTATCGAGTCCCGCGTCATCGTGTCCGCGCGCCGATCCGGCCAGGGTCGCGATTCTGACCCAGATGGGCTCCTCCGCGCGACGCCTCATCACGCGGAACGAGTCGGGATCAGGGCTCGGGTAGTTCCAGGAGAGGCGAATCGACGACTCGGAGAGAGTCTGCGCCTCGAGACCCGCCGGGGCTGGCGGCCATGTCCGCGCCTCGACCGGCGCTGTCGGAAGCGAGGGGAGCGAGTGGATCCGGGAGTAGTAGCGGTAGGTGTAGATCGTGCGGGGTTCGAGGCCCTGGTCCACGTACTGGCGGATCGTCTCTGGGACCCGGCCGACGATGAGCGGCGCTCCCTCCGGAGCCTGCCGCTCGATCCAGACCGAGTCGGCGTACCCGGCCGCCGGCGCGGCCCAGGAGCAGCGAATCCTGTCCGTCCCGAGCGCCTGCGCAGCAGGAAGGGTCGGCGGATCGGGAGCCAGGCCGACCGCGGAGGAGTAGGCCGGCGGGGAGACTTCCTGTCCGAGGAACGCCTGAACGCGATAGGTGTAGCGCCCCCCCGGGACGAAGGGCCCCTCGTCGAGGAAAGAGGTCACGTCGCGGGCGGTGGAAGCCACCGAGACGTACTCCCCCCCCTGAGGACCCTGGCGGCCGATCAGGAAGCCGTCTTCGTTGTTCGACTGGTCTGTCCATGCGACATGGATCCCTCCCAGAGGATGCCGTCCAGCGCTGACGGACGAGGGAGGATCGACTGTCGGTCGCCCGCGCACGAGAACCGAGTCGCTGAGGGCCGATTCGAAATAGCCGTTCAGCGACTGGACACGGTAGATCATGAACCCAGGCATTGTCCCTGAGCTCCATGGCCGGAACACAACCGAGGTCTCCGATACGATCGTGTCTCTCGGGGCGCCCTCGGACGGCCACCCGGCAACCCGGTAGCGGTGGTCCGGCCCGCCGCAAGGGCATGTCCACTGGATGGAGTGGCCGCGCGCGAGGGTCCCCGTCGCTTGCACCTGCTGCGGATAGAACGGGAGCATCGAGACGCGGACAGTCGCAGGATCCGGCCCGAGCGTGAAGGGGGCGCTCCCGCCGAAGTAGAGGTAACCCGGTTCGGGGGGGTCGGGCTCGCCGACGATCGCCCCTCGGGCGGCGACGCGGACGCTCGTGCTCTCCCCTTGGGGGATCTCCACTTCGATGCGGAAGGCCGTCTGCCCCTCGGCGACATCGGTCCCCGTCATGGCGAGCCTGTTCTCGACGCCGTCTCGAACGCGGTGCACCAGCAGATCGATCCGATCGATCTGCGGCACCGATGTCGCCCCCGGCCCGGGGGAAACGGGCAGGCTGTCCTTGGCCTCATCGGGCCAAATGAGGAGGACGGATAGCTGGCCGGTCGAGCTCGGGGGACGGGATGCGTCCTTGTCGCAGGCGGCCCATGGAATGGAGAGCGCGAGGATCCCGAGGAGGGACAACTTGAGGCGCGCCGCGACGGAGCCGCCGAATCTCGTCGCGAAGGAGATCCTGGAAGTCGCCGCGAGGGACGCGCGCGCAGCGCGCCCTCCATTGCAGGGCGCCCCGGGAAGCCCGGACCGCGGCGCTGCTCTTCCTGCCACTCACCCCTCCAGGAAGGGCTTCAGGCCGTCCATGCGGCGCTTGGCCGCCACGAAGTCGGGACTCGTCGCCACGGCGAGCTCGAACTTGCGGAAAGCGTCCGTGAGCCTTCCCTCGTCCATGAGCCTGACTCCCTCGCTATATGCGAGAGCAGCCTCCAGGGACTTCGTCTGGGGGCTTCCGAACTCGTGGCGGGTCTCCGTGCTCATCGCGGTCTTGGCGAGAAGCTCGTTGATGGCCATCTTCGCAGCCTGCCGCTCGACTTCGTAGAACTTGTCCAGCTTTCCCGTGACCCGGCCCGCCTTCATCACCTCGCCGGTCTCGGTGCGAACGATCCTGATGTCGAGGATCATCTCCTTCTTCATCGTGGTCAGCGAGGCGAACATGAGGCTCCCGGCTCCGAGCAGCTTTCCCGCTCGGGCGGCGGTCTCAGGATCGACCTTGCTCCCCGCCTGATGCTCCAGCTCGTCGAGGACGAACTGCAGCTTCTGGCGCTCCACGACGCGCAGGTCCCGGACCGTCTTCAGATCGGTGATGAGCATCTGCGCCAACCCCGGGCCCAGGGGAGCGATCCTCTCCGGCTGATCCATCGCGTTCACGTCGAAGTCGAAAACGGCCAGCACGGCCTCGCGCTTCTCCGCCGCTTCAACGGCCAAGAGGTCCATCTCCTTGCTGATCTCGTAGCACACTCGTAGGAACGAGGTGGGAACCGAATCGGCGTCGATCGCGATGTCGGGACAAAGCTTGTACATCTCCCGGATCTCGCGTCTCGCTTCCTCGTACGGCTCGGCTCCCTTGGCCACGTGGACCATGGCCGCGTAGAGGTGGGCCCGGGCGCGGTCCTCGGCGGACAGAGCGGGATCGGCGGCGTACGCCTGGAAGGCGAGGAGGGCTTCCGGAAGGTCGAGGTCGAGATAGTGCCGCAGACCCTTCTCCAGAGGGTCTGCGGCGGCCGATACGGGGGAGAGGGCTCCGCCGAGGGTCAAGACCAGGGCGAGCCCTGCGCCGGCAGCGATCTGCCGGCGCCTTCGGACGGCGATGTGCGAGGGGCGTATCATGGTTCTTCCTCCTCTTGCGGTCAGGATCTCCGCAGAACGAATCTGAGGCGCGCGGTCTTGCCTGGCTCGAGCGCGACGACCACGTCGCCGTCCTCGACGGGGATCCTGCGGCTGTCAAGATAAGCCAGCACCGGGCGCATCCCCGATCGTACGACGCTGACTCTCCTCTGGCCCGGGCCGACCACGATCTCCTTGGTCGTCTGCTCTCCGACCGGGCGGCCGTCGACCAGAATCGACGCAGCCACGAGGCTCGAGTCGGTATCCGTCGCCGAGACCACGAGCGTCACGCCCGGCGCGGTCCAGTCATAAGATTGCGGCTCTGCCGCGGGCGCAGCCGGTTGCGGTGACTGCCGCCGCTCAGGCGATGTCGGACGGCGGTCTTGCTGAGACTCCGCGCGGGTTGGAGTCGATCGGTCCGCCTCGCGAAGGCTCGCGGCCGGTGGCCCCTGCGGATCTTGGAGCGGTGGGAGATTCGCCGCGACGGACTGCTCCGCCTGGGCCGGGGCCCTCGGGAGGCTCGATTCGGGCGGCGCGGGCCGCGACCACGGCTCGAGCAGCAAGAGGACGACGACCACCGTGACCACGACGGCCAGGAGAACCCAGAGCCAGAACGGGACGCCCTTCTCGCGCCTGCCGCCGCCGATTCTCCGCAGTTCTTCGGGCGCGAAGTACTTCGTCTCGGCGCCCTCGGCGGGCCGAAGCCATGTGGGGTCGCTCCGCGCGGGAGTCTGGAAGGAGACCGGCGGAGGCGTGGGCGGGAACGCCTGGGGAGCGAGGGGGCGCTCCTGCTCCATGCGTGGACTCTTCGGAACCGCGCGGAGAGGCTGGGTCTCCGAGCCGGAGGAGACTGTGGGGGCTCGCGGGATCCGGTCGGCCGGACTCTCGGAAAGTTGGGTCTTCCCCGAAGCGGGGGCCGGCCGCTTCAAAGCGGCGATCGGCTCTGCCCCTCGGATCTCCGCCTCGATTCTCTCGATCGTTTCCGCGGTCTCCGCCATCCCCGCCGTGCGATCCGCCGGCTTCTTCTCGAGAAGCCGGGCGACAAGACCCGCCAGCGCCGGCGAGGCCCCAGGCAGGATGTCGGTGAGAGAAGGCGGTCGCTCGAATGTGTGCATGTTGCAGAGGCGCATCGGGTCCGCGTCGACGAAGGGCGGCCGCCCGGTCAGCATCTCGAAGAGGATGAGACCGACCGAATAGGCATCGGTGAGCGGCTTCGCGAATCCGGACCAGTGCTCGGGAGACATGTAGGTCGGCGGAGTGAGAAAGCCGCCGATCATGGTGAGAGCGGAGCGGTCAGGATCGGTTTGGAGGCCGAACCCGCACACGACCGCGCGATTCTCCCTGTCGATCATCACCGTCTCGGGCCGAAGATCCAGGTGAGCGAAGCCCATCGTGTGCCCGTACGCCATCGCGGATGAGATCTCCCGAGCGATGCGCAGGGAATCTGCAAGAGGCAAGGCTCCCGAAGCGAGCCGCTCTCGGAGCGTCCGCGAGTGGTCGGCCCCGACGAAGTAGGGGAGTCCGCGACTTGCGCCCTTGTCGATGATCCGATCGAGGCAGGCATGGCTGAGCCCGGACAGGAGCTCCACATTGCGGCGGAACTGATCGACCAGCGACGGAGCGGCCGCCAGACGCGGGTTCATGATCCGGACGAGGACGGCGCCGTGAACCGGGGAGGTTGCCCGGTAGAGATTGGCGACCGCCCCCCGGGCGCGCTCCTCCTCCAGGATGTATGGACCGTCGAAGGCCGGCAGAGCGCTCATCGGGATCCCTCCTCTTCCACCCCGGGATCGCGCCCGAGCAGACGGCGGGAGAGACGTCGCAGAAGGCTGGATGAAGCATGTCCCGCGGCTGCCGCCCCGGCCGTGTCCGAGGCGCTATCTGTCGCCACCCTCGGCGCCGCCTCGCCGCCGCGAGGGAGAGGACCTTCGATGACCCGGCCTGCCACGACCGAGACGTTGTCGCGCCCTCCCGCATCGAGGGCGCGCCGGATGCAGGCCGCCACGATCTGCTCCGCGTCGATCCCGTCCGACAGGATCACGCGGATCTCTTCCGCCTTGAGCTCGTCGGTCAGACCGTCGCTGCAGAGGAGCCAGATGTCCCCCCGCACTGCGGGTCCGCTTCCGTAATCGACATCGATCTCCGACTGCGTGCCGATCGCTCGGATGAGAATTCCATGGACCTGCCGCGCTTCGGCAGGGTCGAGGTCGATCCCCATCTGCTCGAGCATCCTGAGGCGCGTGTGATCCTCGCTGACCTGATGGAGTTCGCCGTCTCTGAAGAGATAGAGGCGGCTGTCGCCGACCGTGACGAATCGCGCCTCGCCCTCGCCGAGATGCAGCGCGACCAGCGTGCAGCCCATCCCATAGAAGTCCGTCTCGGCGCGCGCCTTCGCGTTGACGGCGCGGTTCGCCTCTCGCGCGGCCGTGATCATGGCCTGAAGGGGATCGGAGTCGGTCCCGGGCTGCGCGGCGGAGGCGCGACCCTCCTCGAAGGCCGCGATGAAGGTCTCGACGGCGATCTGGCTGGCCGTCTCGCCCGCCCGGTGGCCTCCCATTCCGTCGCAGAGGATAGCAAGCCCCTTCTCCGGCAGGGCGAGGACGGAGTCCTCGTTGTTGGTCCGGACCCTCCCCGGATCTGTTCCGAACGCCCACTCGACACGCATCGATCCGATCCTCGCGCCCTTGCCTGCGCCGGGACCTTGCACTAGTCTCAAGCGGCTCCGCAGCCGTCCTGGCCGGGGCCTGCGGCTTCACGGAGGCTGGATGCTACGACTCAACCTGCAACTCTATCGCGGTCCCAGCGAGCTTCTCGCGGATCGGACCTTCGAGCAAGAGACGATTCGGATAGGTCCCGATCCCGGCAGCGACCTGCCGCTTGCCGCGTCCGACCTGGAGATGCCCGCCCTCCTCGTCGAATACCGCCAGGGATCTTACAGGATCCGCGGCGTCTCGGCCCACGAGCATGTCCGCCTCAACCAGGCGAGACTTCCCGAAGGTCCGGAGGGCGCGATCCTCTCGCATGAGGATCTGATCACATTCGATCGCCACTCGATCGTCGTGCGCATCTACCAAGCCGGCGGGAGTGAGCTGGCGTCGCCTCTCTGGCTCTTGGGCGTGAGCGGCCCTCTCTTCGGCCTCTCCTCCGAGCTCCGGGCATCGACCATCATCGGAAGATCGTCGAAGGGTCCGAGCGAGGCCGACATCCAGATTCCGGTGAGCGACGCGAGGGACGAAGGCCTCTCGAGGCAGCACGCCCGCCTCACCTGGACGCCGGGGGACGTCGTCGAATTCCGCGACATCTCTAGGCATGCCGAGGAGATCGGATCCTGGCTCAACAGGAAGCGTGTGATGAGAGGGCAGATCCTCGCGGTCCGTCCGGGCGATGAAATCATGATCGGGCCGTGGGGACGCCACATCTTCCGGTTGGTCCGCGACGGGGAGTGGGACTTCCGCCCCCCGCGCCGCGTCCCCGCGGCGGCGATCGTTTTCGGAGGATGGATGGCGAGGGTGCTGCTGCCTCTGGCGGCCCTGCTTCTCCTCCTGGCCGGGGGCCTGTTCTTCTCTCTGCGGGAGCCCGATCTGGGGGGAGGGCTCGCGGGCGCGGGCCTGCTCGGCCTGATCTGGTCGCGCGTGCGGCTGGTGCGCCGGCGCCTCGCCGTCAGGAGCCAGGGGCGCAAGCTGGAGGGGCGGATCAGGGTCTGAGCGTCAAGTGGATCCTGCCCAGGATCCGGACGACCCGGACGGCCAGAGCCGCCGCCAGAAGGCGCGGCACCGTGATCCAGAAGAGCGATGCCCCGCACGCGACGAGAAGGGCCGAGTCCTCGATCAGCGAATGGCAGACCCCGATCGAGACGTTGAGATCTCTCAGCTCATCCGGGCGATACCGTCCCGGCTCCTTCGCCTCCTCCATGAGGAGCCCGGAGCCGTAGGCCAGACCCAGCACGGCGGCCGTGATCCATAGGAAGGCGACCGAATCCGCGAGGCCAAGGAATCGGAGCAGGGGACGCAGGACTCGCGCAAGCCTGCGGTAGACATCCCTCCGGCGCATCCACTCCGTGAGCAGCATGAGCCCGAGCAGGATCAGGACGATCTTGAGGATCAGCTCGCCCGCGCTGCGAGCCCAGCCGAGCAGGAAGGACTCGAGCGAAGCGTGGGCCGACATGACGGCGGCCGCCGTCGGCGCGGCCGGGGAGGACGGATCACCGCGCGCGAGCGCGAGCGCGGCGATCCATGCGAGGAGGGCCGCGGTCAAGAGACGCGCCAGGATCATCTGCCACCACGGCGTGCCGGTTCGATCCTGGACCGCCGACTCCACGACGAGATTGTGCGCCGTCAGGCTCAGGACCGCGAGGATCGTGATCTGATCGGCGGTGAGCGGAAGGACCGCCATGGCCGCCACCGCTCCGTAGATGCCGACGAGCCATCCGGAGACGAGCACGACGGCGGCCTCGCCCGGGATCCGCCAGATCTGCATCAAGGGCTCGAAGACGGCGCCGATCTGCCGGAGAACGCCGAGCCAATCGAGAACTCCCACTGCGAAGGAGAGAGGTAGGATGATCCTCAGGAGGAAGATCGAGGTCGAGAGACTCCGGGCCGCCGCCCGCAGGTAGCCGCTTCTCTGCTCGCCGGTGGCCGACACGGGGTTCAGTCTACGAGGACCTCGCAGTCACCGGCGACCTCCATCTTGAGCGTTTCGCCCGCCTTGAACGTCGGCGGCGATCCCTTGATGAAGAGTCCGATCAGGGCGACCGGGATCAGGATGACGGAGAGGACCCGGTGCCCCTTCCCCCTTCTCGTGAAGACGGGCCTGAGCGGGATCTCCGAGCCGTCGACGGCCAGAGCCTTTACCTCCTTGATCTCCGCCTTGCCGGCCTTTCCGAGCCTGCCCGAGGCCTCGAACTTCCCGATCTCGAGCGTCACCCTCGCGCCCGACTTGAGGACCTCCTTGCCCGCGACCAGCAGGGGCTCGGCGATCTCCCCCCGGATCGCGCCGCCCTCGGGCATCGTCGCAATCCGGACCCGCTCCGGGAAGCGGACCGTGACCGGCCGCCCTTCCCGCGCGATGACGCGGTCGGCGGCAGCGCATGGGGTGACCCAGAGAAGCAGGAGCGTCCAAGCGAGGAGCCACGCGGTTGTCCGCACGATCGGCGATCCGAGCGTCATGATCCAGAACCTCCTCACTGCAGGACCGGCATCTTCTCCTCGATTCCCAGGATCTTGAACTCGACGCGGAAAGGCCCATCGGGGGTCTCGAAGATCGCGTCTCCGGCCGCGCCGGCCTTCGCGGCATCGAAGAGCGAGAGCCGGCCCTCCTTGCGCCACTCGCTGATGGTCCTGATCTCCGCGGCGCAGTCGGCGTTGGAACTGAGATAGAGGACGAACGGCTGGCCGAGCTTCCACTGAAACTCCCCCGGGCGACCCTGCTCGTACTCGCTCGCGCGGGGGAGGCCCGTGGCGTCTCCCAGGTGAAAGTGGAACCCCTGGCGTGGCTGCCTCGTGATGTCCAGGCGGAGCGTGACGCCGGGGGCCTGGGTCCACTGATCGAGCTCCTTGAGGTAGTCGCGGGCTTTCTGGAGGTTCTCCGCGGAGCCCAGGTTCTTCTGGAGCCGCTCGCGCAGGTTCTTGGGAAGCGTGACGAGGTTGAACTGGGGATCGCGGGCGGCGCTCTTCTCGATCCATTCGGCGAAGGGCTCATCGCCGGCGAACCCTCCCCCGCCGGCGCCCGCCGCGCCGCCGGCACCCCCGCCCAGGCGGGGGAGGGAGAGGAACGAAGCCAGCGTGGGGAAGATCGTCTTCGCCTGCTGCCGGAGCGTCTGGATCGCGGCCTCCGACGTGGGAGGGTCCGGTAGAGCGAGGGCGGCCAGGGCCTCCTCGACGATCTTCTTCAGTTGCCTGACGCGAGCCCTGTTGAAGTCCTGCATCGAGGTCTGGTCGGAGAAGTAGGCGTCGCACGCCTTCTTGATGGTCTCGAGCGGGCCGGGAATGAGATAGGTGCTGAGCGAGAGGTCCTGAAGCGCGGACTGGATTGGGAAGTAGAGCGGGCTCCCGATTTGATCGCGGATCGCTTGCCCCTCCCTGCGACGGATCGGATCGAGGATCCAGCGCACGCGCCTGTCGATCTCCTTCGCCGCGCCGCCGCGCGCGACCATGGAGTTGATCTCCTCGATGCGGCTCTCGTCCCATCTGAGCGCGAGCTGATCGGCGAGGCGCCTCAGATCGTCACGCGCGCGGGGGCTTTTGCGCTGCATCCTCTCCAGGTCGGCGAGAGCGCTCGTGACGGCGGTCGTATCGAACGCGGCATTGACGCTCGGGAATGTCTCGTTGTAGGCGACCGCCTGCGCGTAGACGTACCGTTCCAGGGACGCCCGTCCGACCTGGGGAGAGAGGAAGCGAAGCCAGAGGAGCGGGAACCGGTCGAAGCTGCGGTAGGCCCGCACGGTTTCCTGGATCGTCGCGCCCCGGCGAGGAGCGGTCTGCCCCGCCCGCCAGAGGATCGCCCCGCTCCAGAGGCTCACGAGCGCGGCTCCGATCGCGCACGAGATGAGGGCCCGCCGCGCGCCGCGGCGCCTGCCCTCGATCCTCAGGCGGTCGCCAAGCCGCAAGACCGCCCAGCGGAGCGGCTCGCGCACCCCGACCGGCTTCAAGACGTCCGGGGGACGCTCTCCGCCCCCCTCCTCCACGATCGCTCCGCCGGTCGCGCTGACGAAGAAGATCTGGAATCCCCGGTCCATGTCGCGCAGAACGGGTATCAGCTCGCGGAGCCGGTTCAGAATCGCCCGCACGCTGTCTCGCCACTTCGGATTGCCCTGAAACTCCGGCTGGCTCACCACTTCCTCGATCAGATTCGCGACCGACAGATCGCGCGCGCGATCGAGGGACCGAGGGATCAGGACCGTCTGTGTGTCATCGCGAAACCCTTCGATCCTGTCCGCCTTGGTGATGACGAGCGAGACCGGAATCCTCCTCCTCCCCGCGTTTCCCGTCGCACGGGCGAGGAGGCTTCGATACGACGAGATCTGCGATTGGGCGTCGGCTTCCGACGCGAGCGTCGCGGGGTCGATGAGCAGGAGCATCCCCTCCGCCGCCTCGAGCCACTCGTTGACCTGCCGCTTGCGTCCCGCCTCCTCGTAGATCGAGACGTTCGCGCCCGGATAGTCGAGGATCGCCAGACGCAGCCTCTGGCCCCATCCCCCCGCCTCGAATGTGAAGGGTCGCACCGAAGTCGTGGGCGGAGGGAAGCGAGGAGTCTGCGGGGTCTCCGCTCTCGCCGGAGCCACGAGGAACCTGCGCGTCGTGCCGCGGAGCGATTCGATCACCGTCAAGATCTCCGCCGCCGTCGCGTCGTCATAGGCGCGGAAGACGGGATCCGAACCTTCCTTGCAGACCTCGTGGAGCATCGCGAGATAGACGGTCTTGCCGGCGCCCTGATGCCCGACGATTCCGAGGCCCGGGAGAGAGGGTTCGGGGGATGCCTCCGGCGCGCCGCCCGAAGGAGCCGCCTTCTTCGCCAGCTTGAGGGCCCCCTTGGCCGCTCCCGGCACCCTGGGTTTCCGGGTGAGCAGGGAGAGGAGGCTCATCTCGATCCCTCCCGCAGGATCTCGGAGAGGCGGCCCCTCTGCGCCGCGGCGTCCGAGCGCATCCTGCCGGCAAGGTCGGCGTGAATCAGATTCCAGATCACCAGCACCGCGAGCAGGCCGATGATCGACATGACCGTGTAGATCGTGTAGACGCTCCCACGGCCGCTCTCGCGCCGAACGGGAGCGGCCTCGGCCTGCTCCCGCCGGAGATCCTTCCTCGCGATCTCTATGCCGTGCTCGACCGACTCCCGCCATCCTTCCCTCTCCACGTAGCCGAGACGCAGGAGGAAGTAGTCGTGGATCGGATTGGCCATCGCCATGCGACGGAAGAAGCCCGAGTTGCGGAGGTTCTGCTCCAGCGTGCGGGGGCGGAGGTGGAGCGGCGTGCCCGGGTACAGGAGTCTGCGCCGCATCATCTGGAACAGGCACTCGCTCGGCGCGGATCGATCGACCTGCTTCTCGGGCAGGAAGTCGGGCCACGCGTCGCTCGGGTCCTGGTTGCAGATCGCCGCCATGTGCTCGAGGAGAAGCCATCGCAGGACGTGCGCCTCGCCGAGGCTCTTCGGCTCGAAGAGGACCGGGACCAGGTGGGCGCGGATGAACTCTCCGTCGGTCTTCCTCTCGCGCCGCCTCCCCGCGCAGAAGTTGTAGGCCAGACGGTGGGCGCGGCCTCGGTTCGCCTGGTACTCGAAGTCGATCGAGAGCAGGTGCGAGGCAAGATAGCGGAGCCCCGAGCGGGTCATCTCGCTCCCGGAGACGGCCTGGAAGAGGATCCTGTCCGCGTCGGCGAGTCGGTCGTCGGTGTCGAGGCCCGAGAAGAGCGACAGGACCCCGCGGTAGCGTTCCTCGAAGAGATCTGCCCGGAAACGTCCTCCGCCCGACTCGTACTCGTCGACGCTGGCGTAGAGGGCGTCGATCAGCGAGGGCATCGTCCGATCTCCATCAGACGCCGTAGATCCGCAGATCGGTCGGCGGCGCGTTCTCCACGGGCGTGAAGTCGACGGCGCCCGAGATCAGCGTCAGCTCGCGCAGGCGCGGTTCCGGGACCTCTCTGTCGGGCTCCGCCGGATAGAGGCAGACGATACGGTTCTTCTCCGTGCGCGCGTCGACCTGGACCTGCTCGGCGAAGATCCATGTCTTTCGATCGTTCACGCCGAAGCGGATGACGAAGCGCTCGCGCTCCTCCGGCGTCCCCTGGGCGCAGCGCATGATGACGAGGATCCTCTTCACGTCGCCGCGCGCCTTGATGCCGCCGACTTCCAGGTACTGCCGGCTCTCGTCCTTGCGCAGCCTGCGATGTTTGTATTCGATCGGCCAGTACCGTACGCCCCGGTACTCGTAGAACTCCTCCAGCGTATCGAGCTCGGGGATCTTCGCCTGGTCGGCGAGGAACCGCACGACGCCGTCCAGATCGTCCAGGAACCGCATGTGCGTCCCGATGGCCGAGCGCAGATCGTCCAGGGCGATCGGGCCATCGAGGAAGTCGCGGAGCGAATCGAAGAAGACCGGATCCCCTGACGGGAGCTTCTCGCGAAGGATGAGGTCGTTGATGACCCGGTTGCGCGCTCCCGGGTAGATCTGGAACAGCTCGAGCGCGGAACGCAGGACTGCGCGCACGGGGCGCAGCGCCGCCAGCGGGGGGTCCGGGTAGGGCGGAGTCGGGAGATTCTCCCTCGCGCTCCCCATGCCTATGGCGAGCTGCTGCAGGATCGCGAAGAAGGGATCGCCGGGGATCCCCTCTCCATCGAGCCGCGCCTTCATGGCCGCCGCCCCCGCGACCGCGCGCGCCCCGCAGGCCCGCGCCCGGGCTCGGAAGGCCTCCACGGCGGCGGCGAAGGCCCTCGCCGATCCGATCTGCGCGCAGGGCGGGATGTAGTCATCCGAGACACGCGCGGCGCGATCGGCGACCATGATCTCGGCGATCCTGATAGACGAGGGCCGCCCGATCCCCGGGTCCGTCCCGAGCAGGAGGGCGACGCGGGGCAAGCGGTACGGGAGCCGCGGCGGATCCTCGTCGGGGTCGGGCGTCCCGACCGGATCGCTTCCCTCGATCGCCTCGATCGCCACGGGGATCCGAGCCTCCACCGCTGGATCCAGAGAGATCGCGGCGCTGATCGCCTTGCCCGCTTCTTTCCGGGTCGCGTCGACGATGAGGAGACGCCCATCGGGGGTGAGTGCGACGCAGGACTCCAGCGTCACCGTGAGGCTCGATCCCGAGATCTCGCACGAGATCGAAGGCTCTCCACCGGGACAGATCCCCGGAGAGTGTCCGAGGTAGCGGCGGGTCAGATCGAGCAGCTCGTCGGCTCTTCCCTCGACAAGATCGAGGTGCGCGCTGCGGAGCAGCATCCCGTCCTGCCAGTGGACCCTCGCCAGGGTGGGCCTATCCATGGGTCTCCTCTCCGGCCGCCTTCTCGGGCGCTTCCGCGGCCGCGCTGCCCGGGCTCATCGCTGGCGGGACGCCCGCTCCAGCCTCCGGGGTTTCGCTCCCTCCCTCCGCGAAGGCGGAGAGCATCCAATCCGGGGCGCGGCTCTTTCGGATGGAGAGCCTCATGCCTCGGGTCTCCGAGCGAATGTCCCCGGCGAGGCCCGCGCGGAACGTCACGCTGACTCCCGCCGCCGATGACGCGTAGGAACCGCCCCTCATACTGCGTCTCGGGGAGGGGCGCGTCACCCCTTCCGTAAGCTCTTCCGCCGACGCCGCCCCCGCGCTGATCATCTCGTAGATCTCCTTCACGAACAGGTCGCGGCAGGTCTCGCTCACGTTGCCGGCCATATCGTAGAGGCCGTAGCCGTTCGGCGAAAGGAGGCCGACCGGGTGGGGGAGGCCCCCCGAGCCGTCCAGATACCAGGCCCTCTTGGGGTCGGGTTCGTCCCCCCAGGGGTAGCGCGTCAGCGCGGCGCCGCGACAGGCATACTCCCACTCAGCCTCGCTCGGCAGCTCGCATCCCTGCGCCGCGGCGTAGGCGTCCATCTCGGCCGCCGTCAGGAACGACACCGGGATCGCCTCGCCCTTCGAGCGCGAAATCGCATCGTTGACCGACGCCAGCCGCCTCTCGAACTCCGTCTGATCGTGCACTCCCCGCGCGGCCTGGGGAGTCGTCATGAAACGGCTGGGGAGAAGGGAGGTCTTCTGTGAGCAGAAGTCGCAGCTTCGATCGTGCCCCTGGTGGAAGCCCGCGAACATCTCCCACGTGACCGGGTACTTGTCGATCAGGAAGGGCTCGACCTCGACCGTGACCGGCGGCCCTTCCTCCGGGCGGCCTTCCGGCGTTCCCATCGCGAATGAACCGGCCGGGATCAGGACCATCACGCCCCCGTCGGCGCTTCGCTTGAACTCCCGCAGTCCCTGCGCGTTCTTGCCGAGGGGGAGCAGCCGCGGTCCGGCCATCTCCTCCAGGGCCGCCGCCTCCGCAGCCGGGGTCGCGAGGATCTCCTCCATCAGGTCGGGGGCCGGCCCTCCGTCGGCCGTTACGCGGCCGAGGGTCGCGTCCAGCGACCTCAGCAGATCGGTCAGGCTCGACATCCGGTTGCGCTGATCCCGCGCCAGCAGGCGCCGCACCAGGGGCCGGGCCGCTGGCGGGATCCTCTCCACCTCGACATCCTTCGTGCGGGTCGAGGCGATCACGGACAGCGAGCTTCCACGGAACGGGGGAGATCCGCAGAGCATCTCGTAGTAGAGGATCCCGAGCATGAAGAGGATGTCGGATCGAGTCGGCGGGTCCTGCTCCATTTGCGGGGCGAGGTAGGGAGCGTACTCCAGCACGATCGGGACCTTCCCGTTAGGAAAGAGCGCGTGGAGATAGTGGTCGTCGATCTTGGCCCCGTCCTCGCGGATCGCGATCGATTCGGGAGAGAGCAGGGGCAGAACCCCTCCCTGGTTGTCGATCGCGAAACATGCCTCCGCCAGATCACGGAGATACCCGGCCGCGGCGATCTGGGGCAGACTGCCCGCATCGAGCTTCTCCCGGAGGGTCGGTGACACGACCTCCGTGATCACGACGACATCGCCCGCGGGGAGCCGCTTGAAGTCGAAGACGGAGACGAGCCCGCGCGAAAAGGGCCGGGACGCCGCCGCGAGACGATCGGTCTGCGGCGCCCACTCGGCGGAGACGATCTTGATCCCGATCGGGATGCCGCTCTCGGTGTGCCCGTCGTATTGCTCGTAGAATCCCGACCAGCGCAGGTAGCGGTCGGCGACATACTCGCCGAAAGGCTTCTTCCCGAGCGGGAAACGAGGCTCGTGTCTGGTCGTTCCTTCCATGCGCCGGTCCGCTACTCGATCCGCACCTGGATCGCGCCCGAGGGGGCGTCCACCCGGACGCTCCGGCCCTCCACGCTGCTCTCGCCGACGATGAGCGATGCCAGAGGGTTCATGATTTTCTGGTCGATCACTCTCCGCACCGGCCGCGCCCCCATTTCCGGATCGAACCCCTCGTTCGCCAGGACCTCGCGAGCCGCCGGCGTGACCGACAGGCTCATCTTCTGTTCGGCCAGAATCGCCTCCACATCGCGCAATTGGAGGTCCACGATCCGGGCGACTTGCTCCTTGGTGAACTGATGGAAGACCAGGAGGCTCTCGAACCTGTTGATCAGCTCCGGCCGCAACCCCATGCGAATCAGCATGTCGCGGAGGACCTTCTGGTCCACAGGCAGGCCTTGTGAGTCCTGCTCGGAGATCCAGCTTCCGGCCAGGTTGGTCGTGAGCATGACGACGGTGTTGCTGAAGTCGACGGTGCGGCTCTGGCCGTCCGTCAGCCTTCCGTCGTCGAGGACCTGCAGGAGCGGGTCGAGCACTTGGGGATGGGCCTTCTCGACCTCATCGAAGAGGACGACGGAGTACGGCCGCCTCAGAACCGAGTTCGTCAGGGCGCCTCCCGCCTCGTAGCCGACATACCCGGGCGGCGGCCCGATCAGGCGCGAGACGGTGTGCTCTCCCTTGTACTCGCTCATGTCGATGCGGACCATCGCCTTCTCGTCGTTGAAGAGGAAGAGGGCGAGACTCTTGGCGAGGAACGTCTTTCCCGTCCCCGTCGGGCCCAGGAGCATGAAAGCGCCGATCGGGAGGTTGCTTCGCTTCAGCCCCGCGCGTCCCCTGCGAACGGCGTCGGCGACGGCGCGCACCGCCTCTTCCTGGCCGACGACGCGGCTGTTCAGGGTCTCCTCGATCTTGAGCAGCTTCTCCCGCTCGTCCCCGAGCATTCGATGGACGGGGATTCCCGTGCGGATGCTGACGCGGCGGGCGATGACGCCCGCGTCGACCGTCTTCGCGATCGTCCCGGCCGAGGCGAGCCAGGCCTTGGGGCCCCCCTCGGTTCCCCCCTCCGCCCTCCTGGGGATCAATCCCCTTTCCTCGAGGCCGTTTCGCAACAGATCGAGCCTTGCCTTGACGGCGGGATCGTCGCGCTTCTCGATCAGCTCGCGCGCCTCCGTGAGGCTGTCGACGAGGATCCTCACGTCCGATGCCGCCTCGTCGAGGAGATCGACCGCCTTGTCGGGGAGGTAACGATCGGTGATGTAGCGCTTGGAGAGGTTGATGGAGGAGTCGAACGCCTCCGTCGTGAAGGCGACGCCATGGTGCTTCTCGTATCTCTCACGCAGCCCCTCCAGGATCCGCATCGACGTCGCCTTGTCCGGCTCCTCGATCTGGATCGGCACGAAGCGGCGCGCGAAGGCGGCATCCGCCTCGAAGTGCTTCCGGTACTCGCCCGTGGTCGTCGCGCCGATCACCCGCAGCTCCCCGCGCGCGAGCGCCGGCTTCAGGATGTTCGCCGCATCGATTCCGCCCCCGCCGCCCCCGGCGCCGAGCAAGGTGTGGATCTCGTCCACGAAGAGGACCGCCTCGGATCCGGCCGCCTCCATCTCGGTCAGCAGCTTCTTGAAGCGCTCCTCGAACTCCCCCTTGTACTTCGCCCCCGCGACCATCGCGGGAAGGTCGAGCTCGAGGATGCGCGCGCTTCTCAGGAAGGCGGGCACGGTCCCCGCGACGATCGCCTGCGCGAGCCCTTCGGCCACGGCCGTCTTGCCCACCCCGGGCTCCCCGACCAGGACGGCGTTGTTCTTCCTTCTTCGCGCGAGGACCTCGATCGTCTGCTGGATCTCGCGCTCCCGCCCGATGACCGGATCGAGGATGCCGGCGCGCGCCTTCGCCGTCAGGTCGGCGCAGAAACCGATCGCCTGCCCCGCCGCGACCCCTGTCGCGCCGCCGCCCCCCGCCACCGCTTCCGCCTGCTTCGTCTTCCTGAGAACCTCGAGGACCTTTGCGCGACGGAGCTGCAGGGCCTTGCGCAGGGGCTCGGGCAGCCCGCCGTCGGGGGACATCAGGGCGATCAGGAGGTGGACCTCGTCCACCTGGCGGTCCTCCAGCATCTCCTTCTCGGTCTCCGCCAGCTCGAGAACCGACTTGAAGGCCGGCGACGGCGCGGGATCGAAGACAGCCGATGTGGAGCGGGGCAGCTCGCTCAATGCGTCCTCGACGAGCCCCCGGAACGGCCCGACCTCCCGGCCAAGGCCCAGGAGGATCCGGGTGGCGGCCCCTTCCTCGGGGACGAGGAGGCTGAAGAGGAGATGGAGGGGAAGGATCTGCGGGTGGGAGTGCTCTCTTGCGATCTCCCTCCCTCGGTCAATCGCCTCGCTCGCGGAAAGGGTCATTCCGAGATCTGCCATGGCGGTCCCCCCACTTCCGGTTATCCAGCGGTCCGAACGAAAAAAAACGG
Source organism: Candidatus Eisenbacteria bacterium (assembly GCA_016867495.1). Classification (NCBI taxonomy): domain Bacteria; phylum Candidatus Eiseniibacteriota; species Candidatus Eiseniibacteriota bacterium. Next base: position 30,584 of record VGJL01000008.1, read on the forward strand.
CATCCGGGACCAGACGCGGCCGATCGGATCCTAAGAGGCGTCAGCCACGCGATCAAGCCGGGACTGGATCCGCGCATCAAGGGCTCTTGCCACGCTGTAGCAGACGGTGTTACGGTGCGGCCAGTCCAAAATGCACCGATCACGGGGTCAAGGTCAAGGTTTGCCCCGGCAGCGTCGCGACCCCGTTTCGAGATCTAACGAGGAGGTGTGTCGTGCCGAAGCCCCGTTTCATCGGCGCCGAGCACGTTCGGGAGACGGACCTGACGATGGGGGTCGAGATCCTCGACACCAACAAGACCCTCTTCGTCGCCGCGCTGAACGAACGGGCCGGGGAGGATCCCCAGCCGATCAGCTGTAGGACGATCGAAGAGGTCTTCTCGACCTTCCAGCCCAAGATGGAAGTCGCCGTCACCGACGAGGAGGGTAACAGCGCGGACGAGACGCTCGCCTTCAAGCAGGTGGCCGATTTCGCTCCCGAAGAGGTGATCGCGCAGTCTCCATCGCTCAAGGCCCTCCATCAGGAATTGCTCCTCCTAAAGGACATGCTCCAGCAGCTTCGTAAGAACACGACCCTTCGCAAGACGATCGATTCGCCCAGCCGCGAGGTCCTGATTCGCGGCATCCGCGCGGCGCGCGACGCGTCGGGCGGCGGCAAGTCCTAGCCAGGGAGGACAGAACAGTGGAACGACCGGAAGAATCGGCCCGCCCGCAGCCACCCGAAACCAAGGAAGCGGCCCCCGCGCCTGCGGCACCTGAAGCTTATGAGGCGACACTTGCCGGGTTGGGCGCCCCAAAGGCCGCGGGAAACGCGGCGGGAGCGATGGAGTGGCTCGGCAAGATCGTCCCCGCGGCTTCGGTGGAAGGAACCAAGCTGCCCGGCATCGACCTGCTCGATCCCACCAAGAAGAAGCAGTTCGAGGATGTGACGCGAAACAGGCTCTATGCCGACACGCGGAATCTCCTCGTGGCGCGCTTGCGGGTGTGGGAGGACGCGCTCGCCGCGAGCGAGGATCTCGAATCGCTCATCGAGAAGACCCAGCAGAGGCTCGAGAAGCTCGAGTCGGTGCTGAACGGCAACCTGAAATCGGTCTACGAGAAGCTGAGGCCGATGGAGTTGACCTACCGGGCGATCGACGGCTTCTTCGGCAACGCCCAGGTCGAGGCGGGCGACAAGATCGAGGTCAGCTTCATCAACGCCTCGGCGGAGCAGCTGCTCGACCCGGACGATCGCTCCGTCTTCGACGAGGGGCTCGCCGCCTCGATCCAGACCCGTTTCAGGGACTGGACCCTGAAGGAGACCTTCGCCAACCTGGTCATCCCGGGATGGGTGGGCAACGTCCAGGCCCTCGACCGTCTTGGAATCCTCGGATCCCAGAACAAGGTGCAGGTCTACACCGACATCGACAATTTCGAGAGCTTCAAGCAGTTGCAGGACAACCTGGACGTCAAGGACCTGCAGGGGATCAAGGGGGCCGATCTCCACAAGCAGTACCTGGTTCTCACAGGCAACTGGGTCCTGGGGCGCAAGGCCCACAAGTTCGAGGATGAGGACCTCTGGCTTCCGCCGTCGGCCCTTCTCTCGGGAGTCGTCTACCGCGTGGACGAGTCGCTCGGCCTCCAGGAGGCCGCGGCCGGATACCGCAAAGGGAAGGTCATGGGCGGCAAGGGGGTCCGCTATCGCGTGGATCGCCCCACTGCCGGCAAGATGATGTTCAACTACGGCGTCAATCCGGTGGTCGATTGGGACGGCTATCCGATCGTCATGGGGGACGCCAACCTCTGCACGAAGGAAGGGCTCGACAGCTACCCGAGGATCCGCACGGAAGACTGGATTCTAAAGAACGTGTGCCACTACCTGAACAAGCAGGCCTACCAGAACATCACGGACGTTTTCAAGTCGGCCGTGAAGAGGGATCTCCACAGCTTCCTCGCCCAGTGCAAGGGTCCCGATCGAGAGGTGAGGGGATTCGAGATCCAGGTCGTCGCGACGCCCGAGCAGGAGCGGAGGCACGAGGTGGACGTCATCCTCCGCATCGACTTCCAGAAGTCGGTCCGACAGTTCAACGTGAAGGTCAAGGAGGCGGATGCCCAGGTCGCGGAGGCATCCTAGAGCGTTCGGTCTCAGCCAGACGGAGAGGAAACCATGGCACAAGAACCAATTCTCAAGATCGATGGGACGGAGGTCCCGAACATCTTGTCGGTCGAGTACAGCCTGCGGGCCGAGGCCGACCGCGACGGCCGTCCAACGCGGAAGATGTTCTTCGACGGCATCGTCGTGCGGAGGATCATGGACGACAAGACGATACTGTGCGATTGGGCCAAGAGCCCCAAGGAGGAGAACCGCAAGGGCGGCGAGGTCCAGTTCTTCAGCGATACGGGGACGGCCATGAAGAAGCTGGAGTTCAAGGGCGCCTACCTCAGGGACTACCGCGTCGACTTCGATGAGCGCGGCGATCATGTGGTGGAAGTCGCCCACGTCCAGCCGGAAGTCATCCTGGTCGGCGGCGTCGAAGTCAACTTCAACTGGCCGGACAAGTAGGAGGATCGTGAGATGGCGAGTCGGCACTTCCGACAGCTCAGCGTCGAGATCGACGGAAACGCGATCCCGAATGTCACCGACGTCGAGTACGGTTTAGAGGTTCGGCCCAATCAGATCAACATGGGACCGAGCGATGCGCGGCCCCGGCTTGCGCGGATCCGGATAACCCGTATGTCCGACGACAGCGTTCTGTTCTGGGACTGGGCATCCAAACCGTTTCGCGGGAACTTCAAGGGGGGGAAGGTGAAGTTCTATTCCCCCGATGAGGAATCGAAGTTCATCTCGCAACTGGAGTGGTTCGAAGGATTCGTGACGCACTACCGCGAGTCCGTGCCGGATGTGCAGATGAGCCGGGAGACTCCTCAGACCGAGACGATCGAGATCTCGGCCCAGAAGATCAAGATCAACGACGTCGAGATCGAAGCGGATACCTGGGCGTAGGCCGCGACCGGCCTGCCATGGCGCAGCAATCCGAGGTCGTGGTCACCGTCGACGGGAAGTCGGCGGAGGATCTGGGCGTACGCTTCAACGCGATCGAGCTCGACCAGTACCTGAACGAGCAGCATCGCTTCTCGATCGCCTGCGCGGCGCTCGATGAGAGCGAGATCGGCGTCTACGGCAGCCCGACCCTCGACGCCCTCATCGATCTGATCGGCAAGCCGGTCAAGATCGAGGTCTTCACGCCGGACAGGAAGAAGCCGCGCCGCCAGCTGTCGTTCACCGGGCTGCTGCTGGATGTGACGAGCCGCAGGGTCACCGCCGGAGGCTACACGGTCATTCTGTCCGGCTCCGACCCCACGATGGTGATGGACCGCTTTCCCCGGAAGCGGATCTGGGAAAGCGTCGGGCTCCAGAGCGTGGTCAACGACATCGTCAAGGCGGACTACGGACTCGACATCACGATCGAGGGGGGCGAGGACGAGGAGCTCCCCATCGTCTTCCAGTACAACGAGTCGGACTTCGACTTCCTGGCCCGTCTGGCCGAGAGGAGAAAGCTCTTCTTCTTCTACGACGGCGCCTCCCTCTTCTGGACCGAGGCGATCGATTCCTCCAAGGCCTGTCCGACCATCGATCTGACGCTGGAATCCTCGCAGGAGGAGAACCTCCTCTCGGTCTTCCAGCTCACCTCCTCCGTGGCGCAGGGGAAGCACAAGCTGCGCACCTACAACGAGGAGCGCGACGAACCTTATGTGCGCGGGACCGATGAGGTCCAGATCTCGGGCAAGCTCCATCCGTGGCTCGAGGCGGCGCGGAATGCGGCCGGCTCGATCTACCCCAATCCGGGGCATGGCTGCCCCGATCCGATGATGCGCAGCCTGGCCGAGATGCGCGGCTATGTCGGGAACCTCTATCTCTCCCACCTCGCGACGCGCGTCTCGGGAAGCGGGGAAACGGAGAACTGCTCGATCCGCCCGCCGGCGCTCATCAATATCCAGGGTGTGTCGCCCGATCAGAACGGGACCTACCTCGTGACGGAGGTCCATCACACGATGGACGCCGCCCAGGGCCACTATCGCAACCGGATCGGCTTCCTTCCCTTGAGCGCGGCCTATCCGGCGTGGGTCCGTCCCTGGCCCAGCGCCGGGACGCTTCTGACCGGAATCGTGGTCGACGCGTACGACCAGCAGAAGCCGGGGATGGTCCGCGTTCGACTGAACGACTGGGTCGATGGCGCGACCCAGAAGGGCCAATCGAAGGATGGAGATGTCATCACGCCCTGGATCCGCATCCTCATGCCCTATGGCGGCAAGGGTCACGGGATCGTCTTCGTGCCGGAGATCGGCGACGAGGTCCTGATCGGCTTCGAGCGGGGCGATCCCGAGAGGCCGATCGTCCTTGGCAGCCTCTACACGGAGTTCAAGTCGGACGCCTTCGGCAAGATCAACCCCGACATCCCGAAGAACGAGGGCCGGGTGATCCTCACGAAAGGGGGGCACGTCGTCCGCTTCAGCGACAAGTCGGGATCCGAGACGATCGAGATCAGCACTCCCGACGCCAAGAGCTCGATCACCATGATCGCCGGCAAGCTGATCGACGTGAAGACGACGGGCGACATCACGATCAGCGCCGACGGCAACATCACGATGACCGCCCAGAAGAAGGTCACGATCGAGGCGATCAAGGGGATCGAGATGCAGGGGCATCCCGAGATCAAGGGAGCGGCCGACGCAATCGCGCTCGAGAGCAAGACCTACAAGTCGACCCAGTCGGAGAAGGTCGAGATCACCTGCAACAAGGCGATCGAGGTGACGGGCGGCGAGTCGGTCAAGATCGAGGGAACCAAGAAGCTGGAGGTGGGAGCGAATCAAGGCACCGCCTCGGCGAGCGCGATGCAGGGCGTCTCCGTGGGATCGCAGACGGCCGACGTGACCGTCAGCGGGATGACGGAGGCGAAGCTCACCTCGGGCGCCTCCGTGGTGAAGGCAAGCCCGGCGGGCGTCGATGTCATGGGCCCGATCGTGAAGATCAACTGAGGCATGCGCGGCCGACGCGTCGAGCCGCCCGGAGCTGCGGGGACGATGGATGGACGAGAAACTCATTGAGGCCGCGCGCAAGGCGTTCTCGACGACTGCGCCGAGCATCCGGCTCGGCGCTCCCGTATCCGGGGGTGCTGCCTACCCGGAGCCTCTCGTTTGCCTCCCGATTTCGATGATGAACCGCCACGGCGTGATCGCCGGGGCGACCGGCACGGGCAAGACGCGAACGCTTCAGCTGGTCGCCGAGCAGCTCTCCGCCTCGGGCGTCCCGGTCTTCCTGGCGGACATGAAGGGCGATCTCTCGGGTCTGGGCGTCGCAGGGAAGACGGGCGAGCGGGTCGAGAAGCGCGCGCAGGAGACGGGTTACTCCTGGCGGTCGAGCGAGTTCCCCATCGAGTTCCTGAGCCTGACCGGAGCCAAGGGGGCCCATCTTCGCGCGACCGTCTCCTCCTTCGGCCCCTTGCTCCTCGCCAAGGTGCTGGACCTCAACGAGACGCAGACGGGCGCGCTCACGCTCGTCTTCAAGTACTGCGACGATCGGAAGCTCCCGCTCCTCGACCTCGCCGATCTGCGAACGGTCCTCCAGTATCTGACCGGCGACGGGGCGGGCGAGCTCAAGGACTTCGGCGGGATCGCCAAGGCGACCGCAGGGGTCCTGCTGCGCAAGATGGTCGAGCTGGAGCACCAGGGGGCGTTGGCCTTCTTCGGAGAGCCGGAGTTCGATCTCGACGACCTCTTCGTCGTCGACGGTCAAGGACGGGGGATGATCAGCGCGCTCGATCGCGAGAGCGCGCGCGAGATCCTCGAGGCGAGGCTGGCTCCCGCGGGCGCTGGCGGGGAGCCGGCGGCCGGCGGGGAGAAGAGAGGCGCCGAAAGGAAGGGGAAGGGGCCTCTGGAGGATGTCCTCAGGTCGCCCCTCACGAGGACCGTCACCCGCGAGGTCGCTCGCGGACTTCTGGGGGCGTTGCTCGGAACTCCGCCTCGCCGGCGCAGGACGATCCCCTGATGAGCTCCGAGCGGACGCTGCCCCCCATCCGGCTGCCGTTTAACGTCCAGGGAGGCGAGGCCGCTCCCGCGAGGGGACCGGAGCAGCCGAGCTGGGGAAAGCGGCTGGGCGTCTGGTGGGACGACGCGCCGGAAGGCCGGGGCGTCGTCGTGACGGGCGTGGTGAGAGGTCGTGGCGCGCAGGGCGAACACCTCGAGGTGGGCGATCGGATCGTCGCGGCGGACGGGAAGCCGATCGCGAGCCTCGGAGATCTGACCAGCTTGCTGGAGCGGATCCGCGCGGGAGAGGTCCTCTTCACGATCCGCAGGGCGGGCGGGCCGGAACGTGTGGTGACGATAAGTCTGCGCCCTCCCGCGGAGGAGCAAGGGAAGGAGACGCCTTCCGGGGGGATCCGCGCTTCAGGCTCGTCCGTCGCGGGGGCGAGGGTGCCCGGGGTTCCGATCGAGGACTCGATCGGCCGCTATGTCGAGTTGATCCTGAGCACGCCGCTCCAGAGCGATGTCTTGTCGGGCGAGATCGCCGCCGATCCTGACTTCGGATGCCAGGGGGCGGGGCTGGACTTCGCCCAAGCCACCGTGCCGCACAGCGTGCTGCGGTCGGCGATCCTGGCCAGCGAGAAGCGTTTGCTCGAGGTCGAAATCGACTCGATCGAGATCGCCGATCCCGCCCGGCGAGGCGGCAAGAGGAAGGTGGGAATCGCCGTGCGGGGCAAGATCGCGGCGACAGGGCAGCCGGTCCGATTCGAATACAAGCTGGACGACCTCTCCGCGGCCCGAGCGCGCTCGACGCGGTTCGCCAGGGCCGGATTCGAAGAGGGCGCGGCGGAGGGAGAGGATGAAGGCGGGAACTGAGGGACCACATCGAGAGCAAGATCCGGCCCGCACGCCCGAGGCGATCCTCGAGCGGCTCCTGCGAGAGGCAAGCGAGACGATCCCGGGACTCTCGCCCGATCCGAAGCAGGCGGATCCGGTCGTCGTCATGCTTCTCAAGGCATTTGCCCGCGAGTACGCGGAGGTCTACCGGGATCTGGACGACACCGTGGGGCTCGCCTACAGGGCGCTCGTCGAGCGCTTGATCCAGTTCCCCAGAGGCCCGAGCCCCGCGACGACAGTCCTTGAGATCGAATCGAAAGATCCTTCCTTCGCGGTTTCCGCGGGATTCGAGATTCTCTGCGAGCGCCCGGTCGCCGATCGCGAGGGACGCAACCACCAGGTCCACTTCACCCCGATCGCGGAGACGAAGCTCTCTCCCTTCGAAGTCTCCCACTTCTGCTTTATCGACGCGGCGGGGGAGGGACGCTGCTGGCCCGCTCGAGAGGGAAAGGCGTCCAGGGGACTCGGAGGCGCGGGGAAGAGCTTCCGGGCGCCGCCCCCGGCGAACCCGGCCCTGTTGATCGCCATCGATTCGGGCGGAGGCGCTGCCGGCGATCCTTGCGTCCTCTTCCTCCATGGTCCGGAGCCGGCGGTGCGGTCCTGTCTCTGGGGCCGATGGTCTCTCGCGGGTGAGGGTCTGCCGCTCATCGCCCTGGGGAACGACCTGGGCGGCTTCCTGATCCCCGCGCTTCGGGACGATCGGCGGGTTCCTGAGCCGGATCTCTTCTCTTTCCGCAGCAGCGTGAAGGGGATCGCGAGCCCCTACGCCCCCTGCTTCGTGCCGCTCGATGCCGGCCTGCTCCTCGAGAAGGCGGTGCCGGCGCCGGCCGCCGGCGGATCGCAGCTCGCGGGCCTGCTCGCGCCCGCGCGCGGCCGGCGCGCGTGGGTGCGGATCGACATGGAGCCGCAGGCCGCGGTCTCCCAGCTCGATGGGCTCAAGATATCGACCCGATCGGTTCTCGCCGCAAACCGCGAGACGCGCACTTCCGGCGCGCTCGATCTGGACAACAGCCCAGTGCAACTCATCCCCTTTCCGGAGGGGGTGACGCACGAGAATCTCCTCTCGATCGACGATGTGATCGATCTCCGGACCGGCCACCGCTACGAGCTCGATTCGCCCGACCGCGAGCCCGGTCCCCGGTCCTACCGACTGACCCACGCCGCCGATGCGCGGGACGCGCGCCTGGCGCTCGAGGTCAGGACCAGCGCTCCGCCGGAGCCGGGTGCGCGGATCGAGGCGCGCTACAGCCTCTGCCTCGGATCGGTGGCCAACGGGCTCGCTCCGGGGAGCGTCCGCGTCATCCTCTCTCCGAAGGACTTCCCGGGAGTGGTGTCGGCCTCCAATCTGGTCCCCACGATCGGAGGGGGACCTGCGCCAAGCCTGACGGACGCGGATCTCGCCTTCCGCTGCGTCCTGCGCACGCGGGGGCGCGCGGTCTCGCGGGCCGATCTCGAGGATCTCGCCTACTCGTTCGACCCCGCGCGCATCGCCGCCGTCCGCGTCGGCAGGGGAGTGATGCTGGGGAAGCGTGGGCCTCGGATCTGCGCAGATGTCGCCGTGGCGCCGCGCCCCGGCGCCTTCTTCTCGGACTTGGAGCGAGAAGTCTTCCGCGACCGGCTCGCCCGCCACTTGGACGCGCGGGCTCCTCTCGGGATGGCTGTGAGAGTCGAGGTGTCTTCCGAGTGAACCGTCGCTTCAAGATGCCGGACTTCCTTCTGGGCGGGCAGGCGCCGCCCGTCTCCGGCGTTCTTGCATCCCTGATCGAGCTCGGGGCCGATCCCGAGCTTATCGAGATCCTTCCCGTCGGCATCTTTCGCGCCTATCGGGGGCATCTCGTCGATGTGCTTCCCCCGCCCGGCGGCGACGTGGAACCGGAGCAGAGGATACGAGTCTATGTCGCCGAGCGAGGAGTCGGCGACCGTCTCCCGGAGGGATTCCTGAGCCCGCTCCGCGCGGAGCTGATCCCCGATGCCCTCTTCGATGCGATCGCGCACAAGAGGATCTGGAGGGGAGGGCGGGCGGCGGATGGGGGCGAGGCCCCTGATCCGGAGGAGGCCTATCAAAGAGGGCTCGACGGCGGCCGGATGCTCCTGCGGATCGTGGATCGCGCCCTCCGCGCGATCCGCCGCGATCTCACGCTCCTTCCCCAGAGACTCTCGGCGGCGGTCGATGACCCGGCGATCTCGCGCTGGCTCCTCGGGAGATTCGGGCTGGAGCGGATTCCCCTTCCTTCCCATCGGGCGCGCTTCCTGTCGCAGCACCTTCCCGGATTCGCGGAGGCCGTCGGCCGCCGCGACGAGGCCGAGGCGCTGGCGCAGCGGCTGATCGGCATCCCTGTCTCGATATCCGATGAGGGGCCGCGGCGGCGCGTTGCGCTGCCCGATGCGATCAGAGCGCGCACGGGACGCTCGCGCGTCGGGGTCGACGCATGCCTCGGGGCGGAGATGATCCCGCCGGGGACCGCGATCGTCGCAAGGATCGGTCCGCTCCCCACGCGCGAGATCGAGGCGATCCTGAGCGATCCCGATCGCGGCGACCGGATCCGCGCGGTCGTCGAGATGCTCATCCCGGCGGATGCGGACCTGGAGATCCAGTTCGTTCCGCCCGAGGGGGAAAGGGCGCTTGTCCTGGGCGGCCTGGCGGGCGGCCTCCTCGGGCGGAACAGCCGGATCGAGGACGGAGCTCTGGGGCCGAGGAGCGATGCGCGCGGCGCGGAGCGGCCGGCGACGAGACCGAGGAAGGGGCCGCAGGAGTCCTCCGGAGGCAGGATCAGGATCGTCGAGTGAAGCGGAAGCGGCGCGTCTGCCCGATCGCCCGGCGGCAACGCCCCGCCTAGGGGGAGTCGACTGTCCTCGATGCCTCGATCGCCTCGTGGATCTGGAGCCGGATCCTGTTGGCCTTCTTCTTCTCGAGACCTCGGCAGATGATCGAGTGCGCTCCCCCCGAGGTCTCGATGAACAGATCCGAGAAGAAGACCCCCTCCTTGACGCGGACCAGAGCGATCTGCTCGACCGCGATGGCCTCTTCCACATGGCCGACGATTCGCGGCTTGTAGTGCACGACGCGCCTGGGGTAGAGCGCGAGCTGCGAGGGGAAGAGCGCGTTCCCGGCGGTCAAGCGCGAGGAGGAGAGGACGGGAACCTCGCTCGTGAACGGGCGATTCGCCCGCCACAGGAGAGCGCCCAAGGCGATGAGGCAGAGAACGGCGATCAGCACGAGGGTCCGCACGAGCTTGGCCATGGGCTTCCAGGTTCCTCCCTGATTCCAGCCGGTCAGCGGGCGCTCCGGCGAATCTCGGTCACGATCCAGGCCGGTCCAGACTTGATCAGTCCCAGCTCCAGGCGACGGCTTTCCACGATCTCCTGCGCTCCCGCCTGCTCACAGCCGGTCTCTTCCACGAAGGCGGCCACCGCACTCGTTTGATCGCCCGCGGCCCCGGCCTGAATCCGCACGATGACGGCGCTCGCCCGAAGCCGCTCGCATCTCGAGAACAGAGGAGCGTAGAGGTTTCTCACCTGTTCGTGGGTCTGAGGAGCGACATCGTTCAGGAGGGCCGCGAGGTTCTTGCGGGACACGCGCTCGCTCCACCGCTCGACCAGCCGGCGGACGGCGATCTCGTCGACCGCCGTGAGCGGCGCTGAGGCGGCTGGACCGCCTGCGGAGCGACTCTCGGCGTCCAGCGCCTGTTCGGCTCCGTCGGTCTGCCCCCCATCGCCGGCGACGGATTCTCCAGGATCCGCGGGCCTCGGAGTCGGGAGATCGATCGCCTGCGCGCGGCTCGTCTCGCTCGTGCGGCTCTCCCCGGGCGGGCGATCCACTTCGGAGGAGGAGGCCGTTCTCTCGCCCGGACTGGGGCCCGCCCCGCCCGGCGACGGGACCCGCCGGTCCGCCGCGCCTGCTCGCTCCTCGAGCACGACGCCCGCGCCCGGCTGCGCCGGCCGCTCGATCTCCTGCCCTCGCGGACTCGATCCCGGCCGATCCGATCCCACAGGAGAGAGCAGATGGACCCCTCCGATCGTGATCGCCGCGGCCGTCGCGCTCGCTCCCGCGATCCACGCCCAGCGCGGCGTCCTGCGGAGCCTGCGGCCGGGCGGCAGACCGGGTGCGGCGCGCCGCCCCGCGCACGCCGCGCACAGGGCCTCGGCCATCTCCCCGGCGCTTGCGAAGCGCTTTCCGGCCTCCTTCTGCATGGCCCGCTCGACGATCTCGATGAGGGCGGGCGGGCAGTGCGGGGCGCGGGCGGCGAGAGGCGGGGGCGAGTTGTTAAGGTGCTGGTAGGCGATCGTCATCGGATTCTCGCCATCGAAGGGCGGAGATCCGGCGATCATCTCGTAGAGGAGCAGACCGAGGGCGTAGATGTCGGCCGCGCCGGTCACGGGCTCGCCGCGGATCTGCTCTGGGGCCATGTAGCGAGGGGTGCCGAGCATGACGCCCGTTGTCGTCCGGAAAGCAGATCCCGCCATCGCCGCGATGCCGAAGTCGGCGACCTTCGCCTTCCCGTCGGAGGACTCGATCAGGACGTTGTCGGGCTTGATGTCCCTGTGGACGATCCCGTGGCGGTGCGCAGCCGCGAGCGCCGAGGCGATCTGCCTGGCGATCTCGGCGGCGTGCCCCGGCTCCAGCCTGCCCCGTTCGGATAGAAGCCGCGAGAGGCTCATCCCCTCGACGAACTCGATCACCAGAACGTAGCTCTCGTCCTCTTGCTCCAGATCGTAGACGGTGACGATGTTCTCGTGCTTGAGCCTCGCGAGGGCTTCGGCTTCGCGACGGAAGCGGCTGACGAACTCCTGGTTCGCTGCGAGCTGCGCCGGGAGCGTCTTGATGGCTACGAGGCGACCTAGGGACTTCTGGATCCCCTTGTAGACGATCCCCATTCCTCCCCGGCCGATCTCGCCGAGGATCTCGTATTTTCCCCCCAGGATCGCGCGGGGTTCGCCCTGATCGGGGATCATCGCCGCCGGACGCTCCGCCCACAGCCTCGCCCGGCATGAGCGTCTTTCCGTGGGCCGAACCGGGTCGCCTGTCGAGAGGGGCGCGGCATCACTCGTCCCTGTTTCCCGACCTCAGCAGAAGGGCCAGGTGCGCGTCCCATCCCTCGATCGACTCCCCGTCCAGATCGCCGATCATGCGAAGGGCGGAGCCCTCGATACGCACGCGCCCCGATCCGACTCTGATCTGAGGCCCCGCGCCGCCGGTCGTCGAGACGAACCGATGGCCGTCTCCATCCGGGTTCTCCGCGCGAAAGCGGACCATCTCACCGACGATCCCAAGGAAGAGACCGGCGGCGAACCTCCGGCCCAGCGAGAGATTTCCTCCGGCGTAGATCCCCGCGTACGCTGAGGGGCTCACCTCGCTGTCCTCCTTGACGTTCACGAGCGCCGTCGCCTCGCCGTCCCAGCGTCTGCCGCGAGCGAGGGCCTTTAGCGATCCCTCCCAGGCCGATGGCTCCTCATACTCGAAGCGCCCCCCCTCGTCCCTGGCGTAGATGCGCCGCGTCACGTCGACGCGGATCATGGAAGAGCCGACCTCGGCATCCAGCCCGGTCGAGACGCTCGTCTCGGCGCCAGGCGTGATCTCTTCCCCATCGTCAAGCGGCGTGTGGCGACCGCGATAGAGATAGCCGCTCCCGAGTCCGAGCGTCCATCCCTCGGCGATGGGGATCGCAAGCGAGAGGGCGAGCCCAGCGTCAAGCCCGCGGCCTGGCTGGCGCAGCCGGTAGCCGAGGTAGGGGGGAGCGAGAGCGCTCGCGACCAAGCGCTCCTCCTCGTCGAACCCGCCGGGGCCGGTGGGGATGTTGACGCCTGCTTGGATCAGCATCCTGCCGCTCATGGGACGCAGGACGATCGCCGCCTTGACATCGGTCGGTCCCTGGAGATCGACCTCGCGGCCTTCGCTCAGGGCCCCGAGTTGGTAGCCTCCCTGGAAGACCAGTCCGAGCAGGTCGCTCACGCCGATCGAGAGAATGGCTGGGGCGAGAAGCTGCGAGACTTCGGTCGAGGAGGTGTCGGGGAGCGTCCAGATCCTGTAGGAGACGGGGGCGCGGAGCGAGATCTCGGGGCCGGCCTGGAGAATCGATGGACGGCTCGAAGCGATCGCGAGGAGGATCAGCGCCTGAACGACGCCGGCCGCTGTGGGAGCGGCACGTCGCGGTCCCCGCGCGCGCCGCCAGTCCTCTCTGGCGCCTCGCCGGATCATCACGTCACGGCCCTCCGCGGCCCGGGAGATCCCCCTCGACGATGATTCGACCCCGTCCGTCGGATCCCCCGTCCGGAAACCGAAGGGGATCGGGCATCCGGGTGTCGATCCCGAGAAGATCCTCGAGCTCCGGCGCGATGCCGACCTTGACCGCGGTCGCCGCGGCCCTGCTCGCGCCTTCCTCCGCCGGCGCGGAGAGATCCTCGATGGCCGCCTCCTCGATCCCCTCCAGGTCCGAAGCTCCCGTGGAGAGGGTCGCGGCGGACCGCCGGGCGAGCGTGAAACCGCGATCCCGAGTGAATGCCTCCCGATATTGCGAGAGGGCTTCGTCCTGCATCCCGCGGTCCTCGAAGTCGATCCCCCTGCAGTAGGCGAGGAACGCTCGCAGGTCTCTCGTCTCGCGCCTCTCGAGGAGATCCCTCTCCTCGTCGGTGAGCTCGATTCCCATCGCGTCGACGATTCCTAGGACGAGGTTCTTTTGCAGGTCGAGGAGCTTGGCGAAGGGCCCCTCGGCGGGTCTCGAGGAGGTTGCCCCCGCGGGATCGAGGATGTCGAGCAGATCGGCGCGCAGCTGGATCCCGTCGGCGCCCATGGGCAGGAGCGAGCCCTGGATGATGCGGCGCGCGCCGAGCAGACGGCCCATCCTCGGCGCTCTCGTCTGATCGAAGCCCGAGACCGGCGCGGAGGCGGACGGCAGAGGCTGCCCGCCCCGCTCCGCCCATGCCCGATCGAGCGCGGCCCTCGTGCGCGGCCCCGCCACTCCATCCGGAGCGAGGCCGTGCGCGGCCTGGAATGCGCGCACCGCCTTCAGGAACCGCGGGCCCTGCGCGCCGTCGGGAGACCCGGCGTAGTAAGGTTCCCCGCTCGAGGGATCGATCAGCATGGCGAGTCTCTGCTGCTGTCCCGAGACGGTCTCGATCGGGTCAACGACGGCGCCCTCGTCAAGGAGGCCGGCCGCTTGAGTTCCCGCGCGCGAGCGGCGCAGCTCCTCGAGAAGCGTCGAGAGCCTCTGGCGCTCGAGCACGCGGAGCCGCTCGAGCCGCGAGAGATCGGTGGCGACCATGGCGGCCAGTCCCTTGGCGAGGGGACGCAGCGTGTCAGCCTCGGCGGGATTCGCGAAATCGGGCACCGCCACCGCGTTCTCGGGAACAGAGACAGCGCGGAGGCTCTCTTCTCGGGCGACGACCCTTGCCATCTCGGCGCGGATCGCCTGCCTCCTGAGCTGCTCGATGCGCGCGCGAACAGCCTCTTCCTCTTTGCCTCGCTCCCTCGCCGCGCAACGACCGTACGCCGCCAGCGCGTCGGGGATCCGCTGCAGAGCGTCGAGGCTTCTCGCTCGGAAGAGGAGGGTCTGTCTGTCGTCAGGACTGAGATCGAGGGCTCGATCGAGGGCCTGGAGCGCTTCCTCGTGCCTCCCGAGCTGGTACCGGGCGATGCCGAGGTCACGCCATCCGCGCGCGTCCTCATCGTTCGCGGCGACCCTTGACTGGGCGAGCGCCAGCGCGCGCCCCGGGTTTCCTTCCCTGAGACATGAGGTCGAGCTGGGCAGCGTGGAAGCGCAACCCGCCCAAGCCGCAAGGAAGAGCCCCGGGAGGATCGCCGCCAGCCTCTTCGACATCATCGTCGTGGTCTCTTTCTCGGCCGCGGTTTTGAGGAGGGACCCGAGCCCTCTCTCCCGATCGCGACGGGGTCCCGAACGGGCCCAGACTAGGCGACCCGGCCGCCCCGGGCAATCTCTCATACCGCGGACCGGTCCTTGAAGCTCACGCTCCAGCGCCCAGGCGCTCACTGAAAGTAGAAGTAGCCTCCGAACTGATCAGGCCTGGCGAACCTTCCGGCGGCGAGCTGCCGCGCGAACTGCTGCGCCTGAGGGGACCAGGGAGTGCGGCGTCCGGCCTCCCGCGCCAGATCCTCGGCCATCGCGCGGTCGCCGCGCATACCGGCGAGGCATGCCATGCCGATCAACGCTCGGGGGAGCGCGGGGTCGCGGCCAAGAGCCCGCCGGTAGGCCTCCTCGGCCTCATCGGTCTGTCCGGCCATTCTCCGCAGGTCGCCCCATGTCGCCACCAGCTCCGCATGCTCCGCCGCCGCCGCGATCATCTCATCTCCCTCAGCCATCGCGAGGTCGAGCCTGCGGGCCGCCAGAGCGGCGATGACCCCTCCGAGGTGGGCATAGGCCGGCCGCGACACTCCCTCCGACAGCTCGCCGTGGTAGGCGGCGAGGCCCGCCTCCACCGAACCGCCCTCGCGGACGCTCCGCGCGACGCGGATCGACGCAAGGAAGCGGTAGTTCATCCTCTCGTCGGGATCGCTGCGGATCGCGCGCAGGTAGCTCGCCGCCGCTTCCCCCTCTCGGCCCGCCGCCATCTCGGTCGAGCCGATGTAGCGCCAGGTCTCGGCCAGCGAGCGTTTGCCGAAGAGAGCCTGGTTGCGGGCGACCCGCGACATCCGCTCGTGAGACGGCGCCGGCCGATGATTCGCGTCGATCCAGAAGAAGGAATGAAGCAGGCCCGTGAGGAGCAACACTCCCGCCAGAC